>CAJXRU010000128.1 GCA_913060565.1 uncultured Gammaproteobacteria bacterium
CTTTTTTCTATTTATATTATTCGCGAAAGAGCATCTTCAACTCTTTACCACCCGATCCGTATCACTGTTTCCGGCTCAGTATCGTCCACCATTTCCCCTTTATTATCTATAATTTAAATCTTTTTTCTATTTATATTATTCGCGAAAGAGCATCTTCAACTCTTTACCACCCGAGTTACCACCCGATCCGTATCACTGGTTCGTAAATACTTCACTTTTTTTAATATTTTTACTCCTAACACCCTAGTTATATTTAAATTGTATAGTCTATGAAAGAGCATCTTCGAATCAGCTATCCCTGAATTAGTGCCTATTCCTCAGCTAAATTAATTTTGTTAGTGTAGCTTCAAGACTGGCTGTTTTTAAGGGCACTAATTTCACGTTTAAACGCACTAGTCCTCAGCCTTTCACATAAACTTTTATTAATATTTGAAAATTTAATTTTCTAGCCTAACCTTGAACAAGGAGTATAAAATTTAATCTATGGAATAAGCATGAACTCTAAGAAACTGATAATTGGAAACGCATTGTCATTAAATGCAACACCGGAGATTATAGAGCTTATGTCTTTCTTTCCAATTCAACAGCAAGCAATATTAAAAAGTTCTTTAACAAACGCCCAGATGCAAAGTTATAGTGAAGAGCAATCACATATCACAAAACTAATGAGTCAAGATTTTTGCGAATTTTTCGACGAAATAATAACGACAATTCGCTCAAGATTAGTAAGTACTTTATCCTTAGATTCAGACAAAATTGAGGCCTATATACACCACTCAAATTTCATAAAAACAAACGCTATTGTCAAGGGTGTCCAAAGAAAATACCCTACACTGCCGCCGCTAACTATATACCTTACCAATCAAGATTTAATAGGATAGGTTAAATTCTGGCTGCCCAACATTAAATGAATTTGTAAACTCATATAGCCCACTATATAGAGAAATCATTAATTAATTTTCGTTATATACCCTAGTTAAACTAAATGCACCGCGCAACTCTCCGGCCTTATATCCAATCGCGCTATCACCTGGATAGAGTAATTTAATGTCATGAGATAATTTAGGGTCTATATCACTGCCATGACAGGCCAAACAAGGTTTTTGTGCTGTTGGTATTGCCTTCATATATTTGAAATAGCGTTTCCCATCTCGCTCAACAATCGCAGAATGTTCTAATGTGTTAAGTGCAATTCCTTGCCGATTCTGTGCATCAAATCGCAGTAATATTTCCCTCTCCCAATCCGACGGGGCGTTGGTACTATTTCGAACTTTCAGGCTAGTACGTGATACGGACCATTGATCCTGACTATTTATATTCTTTTTTATCGCTGGTGCAGATAGATTACACGCTTTAAGTGCCCCACTTGGCCCTTTAGCCTTTAATGCCGATTTTAATGTATTTTTAAGCGCTATCGCATAAGACTTAGTGAGCTGACGCGCTTGTTGCACATATTGTTGCGTCGTTATGACATCGTCATTAGACATAGCAACTGCACTACTAAAAGTTGTAAAACCACATAACAAGGCAATACAGATGTTTTTTGATGGATTAATCATTATATTCATTGTTAATAATCGCCATTAAATTAGAAAGATCTAATATACAAAGTAACATCGTGCATTACAAATAGACCTTAGCCTATTCACTAAACCCCATATATACTTACTAGCCGGATCCCTAAACGTATTATTTACGCTCACTTACCCAAAGTTTTATATATCCAGTCACGACTTCAACATCATGAGCGTCAAAAGCAGTCACCTTTACGTGCACATCTCCTGGTTGCCATGAACCTTGAGACACCGTAGCAACACATCGAATATCACTTGCAGCCTTCGCTACATAATCGACATTCATACCTTTAGGCAGCCATCGTAAATGATTGGGAATTGACGCCTCAGCCATCATTCCCATCGCCAGTTCCAATCCATTGCAGACTGCGATGGCATGCACGGTCTTAATATGGTTATGTACACGACGCTTTTTCTTTACAACGCACTCACAATGATTAGCATTAAGCACAATAATTCGCGCATCAATGCTATTAAAATATGGTGCATTAAAGCCGATGATCTTTGAGAATAACCACTGTCCGAATGGCCAACTGGAAATTTTCTCATACAATTTTAAAATTTTGTTTTTATTCATAAATATTATTCGTTGCCATTTTTTATCTTCAGACTATTATTAGAACATTAGTGTTTAACAGAGTAAATCATGACAACAACTGCCACTCCAAAGGATTGGTGTGAGAAAGCTCACCAGTGCTGGCTCAATGACGACAAAGGTCAATGTATTCAGCTGACGATTGAAGCCCTTAACATGCACGGGCTGGTAAAACCTAAAGGGTTGTACGAACAGGTCGCCTACTATCTTTATCTGTGTAACGACTTCAAATCAGCAGCGTTTTTCATGGAACAAGGCTTATCCAATTACCCAAACGATAAGCAAATGAGTAGTAACCTTGTTAGTATTTATAGCCAATTAAAGCGTCACCAAGATGCTATTAATGTGGCTGAAACATTGCTCGAAAATAATGTTGAAGATCCTAACCTTTTAGATGCCCTTTGCTCCTCATTATATCAATCAAAGCGTTATACTCGTGCCGCAGAGATAGGAACCAAGTCATTAATACTGAAAGATAAAAAGTATTGTCAGTCGCCTTCTAAAATCACGCTAAATTTGGATATAAACCACAACGAGGTTAAACAAAAGCATAAAGTTCTTGCCTACTCTCTGTGGGGGAACAATCTAAGATACATCAATGGCACCTTGCGCAACCTCATTTTGGCTCAGGATATATATCCTGATTGGCAAATTTGGATTTACCTTGATAACACGGTAGATCGTCAGCATGTAAAAGCCTTTGAACAACTCGGTGCTATTATTCATCATCAACCAAATAATCAGAGTATTAAGCAAAAGTTATGCTGGCGATTCTTGGTTGCTAGCGACTCGAGTGTTGGTTATTTTATGGTGAGAGACGCCGATTCAGTCATTAACCCACGTGAGTTTCATGCTGTTGAACAGTGGCTGAGTTCAAATAAAGTATTTCACATATTACGTGACTGGTGGTCCCATACGGATTTAATTTTGGCGGGTATGTGGGGCGGTATTAGTGGCGTTTTGCCCAATATGGCACCTCTTATTGAATCATTCCAAAGCGGAAAAATGATGACGCCACACATCGATCAATGGTTTTTAGGCCAAGTGCTTTGGCCAGCGATAAAATCACATAGTTTAATTCATGATCGTTGTTTTCATCATCCACTATCACAGCCGATGCCGGGCTTAGACCCTGGTGATATTCGTCACATTGGTAGCTGTGAATATTCCCAGAACAAGGTAAAACAAGAACAATATTTAGCGCCTTGGAAGCAGATGCTTTATTCTTCAAATTAAACAGTTAGAGATATTAATACGTTGTGTAGAATCTCATTGAATGCTCCATCCATAAAAATATTGGGTCAGCTTATTTGGGATTTATTATCCAGCAAACTTTACCTAAGATTTGATTTGAAGAGATGCAGCCCATTTGCTCCACCGACAAACTAGCATTACTATCGCCTGCTAAATAAAAGCCTGTAGTATTATCTCCCCAAACAATGCGTTTAACGATGGCACCATAATATGGATGTGCAACCTGAACAACATCATTAATATGATACAGCAATGCAGGTCGTATAATTAAGAATGCACCATGATGAATAAGTGGCATCATACTGCGACCTGCTGCTTTAATAATCTGGTACCCGAACATCTAAATTTACAGCTTAGGATAAATCAAAGTTTGCGATGGTGGATACGGAGAGACAGCACTGTAAACTTCAACACCTTTAGTTGCCCAAAACACTTCAGCAAACCGATTTACATCAGCTAATAGCGCCAATGTCACTGCTTTATCAACGTGCTGTTTGGCCGCTGACGTTTTTAGCATTATGCTATGCACCAAATCATGTATCTCTGGGAATAATTCTAATTGAGGTTGCTTAAAGTAATCTCCCCAAATGATTCGAATTTCTTCTTTGACTTTTTGCCCATGGATCTCTTTTTCATTAATTAGCCGATTAAACTGCGCTTTATCATTGAGCGATAATTCTGATTTATCGGCGAGCCCATTTAACAAATCAACTAAGCGTATCATCGTCAAAACGGCGAGTTGAGCGCTAATAGGATCATAAATTTTACAGGGAATATCACAATGAGCTGACACTCTCGAAAAATGACATCGGCTGTCCAGCTTGCTTAATATTTTAAATAACATATCTACCCTTGCCCATTGTCTTTGTCGCGATTTTCTAGGTACTTTTGACGAAGTTTATAGCTTGCATAAGCGCCAATAACAAACACGGGAGCTGCCCACAATAAGTGGATTAACCCTGCGCTTGGGTGGCTATGATCATGACCTTCATGCGCCATGGCACAAAACGATAGAACTGATAAAGCTAATGGTGAGAGAGCGATTAGCGATTTATTTAACATGATTTCCTCTTTTAACTTAGTGAAATTGGTGAGCTGGTGTTGATAACCACTCTTTACTGAGTTTTAATCCCGTAAGACAACCGTCGCAAATAGGATGTCGTTGACTAAACTCAAAGAGCGGATGTAACGTAATTTTTGCCGTTAACATCAAGGCATGATGGAATGATGTTGAGCACGCGCCTTGATTAATCAGGCTAAGCACGCGCTGATGTGGAATAGTTAAATAACGCAAGGCTTCACATTCAAGCCCTTGCTGTTCAAACAGCGATGACAAGTTATGTTGCCCAGCAATCCATGCCTGTAACAATTCAATGTTCTCCATGTCGTTATTCCATAAATCTTCAATAATATCGACTGCTTGATAATAAGACTGTTCAGCATCAAACCATGACTGTTGATGAAAACACTCATTACCCACTGCCATCATCATTTTCCATTGATCCATAACACACCGCCTCAAATACGAATAATTATCATTTATAAATGATAATTATTCGTATGTAAAGCTTTTGTGAAAATAATATTGCTTACAAAGCCTTACGTCTAAAACAATCTAGAGCAATTAGTATTCACATTATTCTTTATTCGCTAGGAGTATATAAATGACAATTGCTACCAATCAAACCACTAGTTACGGTTTATTGAACTCGCCAACAACACCTATTCAATCTTTTAGTGACGATAAAACAGCGAATAACCAAAAGCAGCCGCTAGGCGGAAATAGCCCGTCCATCTCTCTGTCACAATTAGGGAAAATAAATCAAGAAATTGACGTTACCGCAAATACAATCGATTCAATACTTATCAGCGGCATGTCTAAAGAACAAAAAAAAGAAGTTGGTGAGTTATTTAAACAACTAGATTCATTATTTGACAAACACCCAACTGAGGAAGGCATAGGACAACAAGCAGACAAATTATTAAACAGAGTCGATTCGATCATGGAATCAACGATTAATAAACTCCCAAAAAATCAGCAAGACTCAATCGTTTCATTATCAAAACGTGTTGAACAATTAGAGTCAAACCTTGAGCTTGAACAACAGTTAACGGTTTATTCCCAACAAGACATGATTGCTAGTGCTCAACAAACAGGTCAAATGCAATCTAGTGAAAATAAAGAACAGCTCCTTGGAAGTAGTCAGAGAAATGACAGCGAAAAATCATCGAAAAAGGCACTTTCAACAGCCCAACTCAATTCATTGTCAGCCGCTGAACTGCGAAAACTTCCCGCCAGCACGTTAAAAAAGTTGAGTGCAGCGCAACTTAATAAACTCTAGACAGCGCAGCTAAATAACCTCGACCTAGCACAGCTCAAACGCCTTTCATCAAGTGCAATCTCAAAGCTCAACGAAGGACAGTTAGTTAAACTAAATAATGGATAATAAAAAAGCGCACAACCCTGAAAGAATTGTGCGCTTCAATCACTAAACTGATGGTTAAATAGCCATTAAATGACCACGTAATTGAGCAAAGTTCGCATCAATATCTTTCGACAAAATGTCTTTATCAGCAACATCTGCCAATGCCTTAGGCAGCGTGATGTGAATATCTAAAATCTCTTCAACAGACTCTTGGAACTTAGACGGATGCGCTGTACACAAGAACACACCAGTCTCGCCTGCTTGCAGCGAATTATTGAGTGCGAATGATGCAATAGCACCATGTGGCTCACATAAGTAATCAATGGCGTATAAATCTTTTAAGCCGCTAACGGTTTGCGCCTCATCAACCTTAACACCCGTGATTAACGATTTGTCCCAATGCTTCACTTTAAGTAGCTCTTCGATGCGTGGCCAATTGTTTGGCGCTGAAACATCCATCGCATTTGAACGTGTCGCGACTGTCGGTGTAGGCGACCATTCACCGGATGCTAAATAACGTGGTACCGTGTCATTAAGGTTCGTCGCGGCAATAAAGCGCTTAATTGGCAGTCCCATCGCTTTAGCTAACATACCCGCCGTTAAATCGCCAAAGTTGCCTGATGGTACACTTATTACAATTTCTTTGCGCTCGGCTTTAGGGATTTTTGCAACTACTTCAAAGTAATAACAAATCTGCGCTAGTAAGCGGGCAATGTTAATCGAGTTTGCAGAGTTAAGGCTGATGGCTTCTTTAAGTTCGAGATCGTCAAACGCATCCTTAACCAATTGCTGACAATCATCAAAACGACCTTCAACTGCAAAGGTATGGATGTTGTCACCTAATGTACAAAAAAGCTTTTCTTGTAAAACGCTGATCTTCCCTTTTGGATAAAGCACCGCTACATTGATATTATCTAAGCCATAAAACGCATGAGCTACTGCCGCACCAGTATCACCAGAAGTTGCCGTTAAAATCGTCGCTTTTTCGCCTTTACCTAAATGATTTAAACACTGTGCTAAGAAGCGTGCGCCAAAATCTTTAAACGCTAATGTTGGCCCATGAGTCAATTCAAGTGCATAGACACCATCGCGAACCGGTTGTACCGCTAACGGAAAGTTAAACGCGCTACGCACCATACTCTCAACTGCATCACTGCCTAGCTCATCTCCCAGAAATGCCGTTAAAATATTAACACTACGCGTGACAAAGTCTTGCTCTAATAGTTCGTCAACGTTACCTAATTGCGGAATGTACGATGGAAAGAACAACCCTTGGTTATCACCTAATCCTAATTTCACCGCTTGAGCAAAAGATACTCGTTGCTCATTTTTCTTTAAATTATACAGTTCCACGATTTGCCTCCCTACGGGCACCTTGATTATCTAGTTTACACACGTGGCAAAAGCCATCGTCGTTTTGAATATAGTTGTCTTGTAAATAAAGTGCTAATTGCTCAGCCTTTGTTAAATTATCTGTTACTGCAAACAATGTCGGTCCACTGCCACTTATGCCACTGGCAATAGCGCCCATATCAAGCATTGCTTGTTTATTTTCAGTAAATTTTGGAATGATTGGCCCGCGTACAGGCTCTGCAATCACATCCACTAATAATTGTGCGGCCAATTCACTATCGCCGCGATGGCTAGCATCAACAAAGGCCGCGATGTTTTGGCCAAATTTAAGTGCTGTTTTTAAATCAACAGCCTTAGGCATGATTTCACGTGCCTGAGCGGTTGATACCTTGACGCCTGAATATGCCACCACCCAATACCAATTATCGAACGTAGGTAAGCTCGAACAAAGTTGATTGCCCTGCTCCACCATCAATTGCAAACCGCCAAGGTAACTCGGCGCGACATTATCATAATGTACGCTGCCACTAATTTGCCCTTCAAGTTGTCCCATTAACAGCAATAAATCGTGTTTAGATAACGCGTTATTATAATGCTCATTAAGTGCATAAAGCGCTGCAACAACTGACGCTGCGCTCGATCCCAAACCACTGCCAACAGGTAGCTCTTTTTCTAACACCATCGAAATCGATTGGCTTGGTAGGCCTCTCTTAGCTAACGTTTTGTGATAAGCCACCGCGCAGTCATATAAAATATTTTGCTTAGGATCGCTTGGTAACTTGTGAGCAAAGCGGCCGATTGTTTGTACATCGATAACTTTCTCACTAACGCTATTCTCACTAATGGTGACAAAGTCACCTAATAACTGCCCGTCAACTGGCGATAATGCGCCGCCAAGCACATCAAAGCCAACACTGACATTGCCCATTGATGCTGGTGCAAATACCCGAATACTCATCAATTAAACCTCACGTTGCCAAGCTAGTGTACGTAGCATATCAGCAAAAATACCCGCTGCGGTTACTTCATTACCAGCACCGTAACCACGTAAGACTAACGGAATTGGTTGATAATAGCGTGATGTAAAGGCCAGTGCGTTTTCACCGCCTTTGACGCCAAATAATGGTTCACTGGCACCAAAGGCTTTGATTTGTACCTTACATACACGCTCGTCACCTTCGCCTTCGATAACCCCAACATAACGTAATACTTTACCTTGCTCGCTTGCGTCATTAACGCGCTGAGCAATCGCCGCATCAGCTTGTGGTAAGTTCGCCATAAACTCGTCAATAGAGCCGGATGCATCAAAGCCTTCTGGCAAAACTGAGTCCACTTGAATATCTTCAAGCTCTAATTCCATCCCCGTTTCACGGGCTAAAATCAACACTTTACGCGCAACGTCCATACCACTTAAATCATCACGAGGATCAGGTTCAGTAAAGCATTTATCTTTCGCTATTTTCGTCGCTTGTGACAATGTCATACCGTCATCGAGCTGACCAAAAATAAACGAAAGAGAGCCCGATAATACGCCGCTAAATTCCACTAACTCATCACCTGCACTCAATAAGTTTTGCAAGTTATCAATAACAGGTAGGCCAGCACCTACGGTTGTTTCATATAAAAATCGACGACGTTTAACCAGCGCTGCCTTACGAAGTTTTTCGTAATAGTCTTGTGATGCCGTATTAGCTTTCTTGTTTGGTGTTACTACATGGAAGCCAGCTTCTAACAATGACACATACTGATCGGCAATAAACTGACTTGATGTACAATCAACGACTAACGGATTTAACAGATGGTTATCTTTTGCAAATGAGATCAAACGCGCAACATCATAACCTTCATTGGTTACTGCAAGCGCTTCACGCCAACTAGCCAAGTTGATACCTTCAGTGGTCAGAACCATTTGCTTTGAATTAGCGATGCCACACACTCGAATTGCAATATTTTTCTTAGCCAAATACGCCTCTTGCTGACTAACTTGATTAAGTAGCTCAGCACCAACATTGCCAGCACCAACGAGGAATAAATCAATATATTGCATCGAATTAAAGAATCGCTGATGACACGCTTTGATTGCGCGAGAGCAGCGATGTTGATCCACGACTGTTGAGATAGAGCGCTCAGAGCTACCTTGCGCAATCGCAACAACATTAACGCGAGCTTGGGTAAGGGCTTGGAAGAATTTAGCAGCTACGCCTTGCACTGTTTTCATGCGATCGCCAATGACAGAAATAATCGCCAGTTGATGACGAATCTCTAATGGCTCTAACAAATCATTTTTAAGTTCTAATTCAAATTCTGCTTCCAATGCGGCTTTCGCCACTAGATGATCACTCGATGGCACACAGAAACTAATACTATATTCACTGGATGATTGCGTGATAAGGCTAATTGAAACACCCGCTAACGAAATCGATTCGAATATGCGTGATGCCATGCCAACCATGCCCTTCATACCAGGGCCTGATACGCTGATCATTGAAATATCATCAAGATTTGAAATCGCCTTCACTTGATTTTCATCATCTTGACGGTCGCTAGAGACGAGCGAGCCCGGCGCATCAGGGTTAAAGCTGTTTTTAATTAAACAAGGGATATGATACTGCGCAATAGGTACGATAGTTTTTGGATGCAATACCTTAGCCCCAAAATATGAAAGCTCCATCGCTTCTTGATAGCTTAGCTGCTCAATAAGCTGCGCGTCAGCAACTAAGCGTGGATCTGCGTTGTAAACACCGTCTACGTCAGTCCAAATTTCACAGCAATCAGCACGCAAACACGCCGCTAAACACGCTGCTGAATAATCAGAGCCATTACGGCCTAAGGTAACGATTTCGCCGTCACTATTAGCCGCGGTGAAGCCCGGCATGAGCCAGATGCGTGACGCTGATAAATCTTTGTTTTCAATTTTAGAACGCGACAGTTCAATATCAACTTGTGCTTCTAAGTAATCACTGTTTGCCATCATAAAATCGCGTGGTTCAAGCAAATCAACGGATAAACCACGTGCCGTTAATAACTGGCGCATAATGGCAATCGATAATCGCTCACCAACAACAAGCAGTTGAGCACGAATATTATCAGGACATTGTGCGAGTAAATTGACGCCATTAAGTGTGCGAGTCACTAGTTCGTATTCCACATCCCACACCTCATCAACGCGTGCCTTGTCAAAAGCAGGGTATTTGTTGGCTAAGCCATCAACAATGTGTCTAAACGTTGCTTTAACTCTTGAAAGTGCATCATTATCACTAGCGCCAGTGCAATTGCAGTCCACTGCTTCAACAATATTATTTGTGGTTTTACCCGGAGCAGACAACACGACAGCGAGTTGCCCTTTGCCACTTCTCTCAACCAAAATATCTGCAACTCGTTCAACTCGCTCTAAATCAGCTAACGAGGAACCACCAAACTTCATTACGCGCATCTTCTACTCCACCTACTCTTAAACTTTTACTCACTTGCCATCAAAAAATAGCGCCCTAAAACGAAAAAACCCGCGTCGGTTACGGCGCGGGTTTTTGCTAAATCTGTTTTACTCTACAGCGCAAACACCCCTCCGGAAATAATACCGGTGGTAATAATAATATGGGTGTTCGTTGTCAGTAACATTATGCTGCTGTGCTCTGTTGAATAATTGCTCTTTAGAATGACAGATAAAAAACGTCTGTCAATCACAAATAATTAACAATATTCGCGACTTTAGTCGATACAAACAATATTCTTGATGGAATAAACTTTAATCGTATCTTATTATTTGATTAGACTATATTAACGCTATATCTAAGATGATTTAGTTCTTATCTCTAGGTGCTGGGTTTAGCAAGATAACCGTTATTCACTTTACGAAAAATTTATGTCGATTGTAAAAACAGTGTTAAGTAACTTGCAACTACTCTATCTTTTCCATTAAATTAAAACACATGTTTAACAACGTTATCTGTACTTGATTTGAATAAACTCAGTAGACATTTAAGTTTCCAGCAAACACTTACTCCCGCATCGCTAGCTGTCAATATTCTAAAAGGATTTGAGAAAAGCTATCGCCAGTTTTGTTTAATTACGCAAGATTCAAAAACACGATTTGAGAATCGAGATTGGGCAGGTGTCCAACTAGCCAACAAAGAGCGACTTCAAAGTTATGAACATATGATTAGCATGTTGTCATCCAAGCTTTATAGTCAACTCGACTCACCTAAAATATCGACGACACTGTGGCAACAAACCTGTCTCTTATACACATCTGACGCTGCCGA
>CAJXRU010000129.1 GCA_913060565.1 uncultured Gammaproteobacteria bacterium
GATCTACACTATCCTCTTCGTCGGCAGCGTCAGATGTGTATAAGAGACAGGTCTACAATTGATAATGTTGGTAGACAGAGTTGTCTACCTTTGTCGAATATTGAGGTAGAAGAAAATGAAAAATCATCTGCCAGCTATTGTTGCTGGAATAGGGGCGACAATTGCCATCTTTTTATTGGCTATTGTCGATAGTTTACAATCAGAATTCGTGCTGTTGATGGCGCCTTTTGGTGCCAGTGCCGTATTAGTGTTTGGCATTCCCAATAGCCCATTAGCGCAACCTAAGAATGTTATTTTAGGCCATCTGCTAACGGCATTTATTGGCGTTGCATTTGTGATGTTGTTTCCCGTTGAGCCTTGGTCACTTGCGCTCGCGACTGGGCTTGCTGTGAGTGCAATGTTAATCACAAAAACGACTCATCCGCCAGCTGGTGCAAATCCATTGTTGATAATGATGGCAGGGCAAGGTTGGGAGTTTTTAATATTCCCCGTATTTATTGGTGCAATAGCTATTGTTGCCGTTGGTCAACTGATGAAAAAGATGGTGCCAGTTAGTGAGTAAAACTCGCAGAACAAAATAACTGCTGCTAAGGTGAAAGTATTTTTAGCCTGATCTTGTCTTCAAAGATAAGAGCATTATTTTTATGAGGCAGCTATGAAAGCTAGCACCGTTATTAAATTGATTATTACACATGCCATTGTCGCCTTTATTGGATTTTCAATTGGTATTTACACGTTACCCATCTTAACTGCACCGCCAGCGCCAACTGCGCAAGATATTAGTGCATTGTCAGGACAAGAAATCTATACCGCAACGTTTGAACGTGATTTGCAAGATAGTGATACCTTGCATTGGGGGGAAGGCGCAGTATCTATTGGTAAAAGTAATATTTCGCTAGTTGGTGAACTCGCTCCGGGTCCGAACTATAAACTGTATTTATCCAAGACATTTGTTGAGACTGAAGCTGATTTCAAAGCCCTTAAATCAACCATGGTACAGGTTGGTGATATTAGAACCTTTGATAACTTTATTGTTGATGTGCCATCGCATATTGATCCAGCGGAATATAATAGCGTGATTGTTTGGTGTGAGTCGTTTAGTGAGTTTATTACAGCAGCAAAGTACCAGTAGTGAGCTATAAGAAGTAAAAAGCAGCCAATTGGCTGCTTTCATAATAACTGACTTAGGCAATTTTCAATTGCAGTTCTCGGCTTGATAAATATTCATCGTAGGTACCGCTAAAGTGAACCATTTCTTGGTCTTTAATTTCGATAATACCTGTGGCTAGTGACGATACAAACTCACGATCATGACTGACGAAAATCAAGGTGCCTTCCCACGCTTTTAACGCGATGTTTAATGATTCAATGGCTTCCATATCCATGTGGTTAGTCGGTTCGTCCATGACTAACACATTGATGTCTTGCATCATTAGTTTACCGAATAACAGGCGATTCTTTTCTCCACCTGAACAGTTTTTCGCTTTCTTGTTTGAATCATCTGCCGTAAACAGTAAACGACCTAGCATGCCTCGAACCATTAAGTCGTTGTGCTTTGGCGTGCGCCATTGGCTCATCCAATCGAATAACGTGAGATCGTTATCAAAGTCGTTGCTGCTGTCTTGTGGGCAATAACCAATAGCAGCGTTTTCTGACCATTTCACTACACCTTGGTTTGTTTGCAGTTCGTCCATCAAACAGCGCAGGAAGGTTGTTTTACCGACACCATTTTCGCCGATTACTGCTAATTTTGCGCCGGCTTCTAAAATAAGGTTACCGTTTTTGAATAGCGTTTCACCGTCAAAACCATGGCCTATATCTTCTAAAATCAACGCTTGGCGGTGCAGTTTTTTACTCTCTTTAAAGCTTAGTGATGGTGTCATACGGCTCGATGCTTTAACTTCATCAAGTTTAATTTTATCCATTTTCTTAGCACGTGAACTGGCTTGTTTCGCTTTTGAAGCGTTAGCGCCAAAGCGATTAACGAAGGCTTGAAGTTCGTCAATTTCTTCACTTTTCTTTTGGTTTTCAGCCAATAGTTGCTCACGAATAAGGCTTGATGCTTCCATGAAATATTCGTAGTTACCCGGGTAAATACGCAGTTCGCCGTAATCGATGTCAGCCATATGGGTACATACTGAATTTAAAAAGTGACGATCATGGGAAATAATAATCATGGTGGATTTACGCTGATTTAATACTTCCGCTAGCCAGTTAATGGTGTGAATATCCAAGTTATTGGTTGGTTCATCAAGCAGTAAAATATCAGGATTGGCGAATAACGCTTGTGCTAACAGCACACGAACTTTCCAACCTGGGGCAACTTGTTGCATGAGGCCAAAGTGATATTCTTCTTCGATACCAGCTTCAATTAAGATATCGCCAGCGCGACTTTCAGCGCTGTAACCGTCCATTTCTGCAAAGTCACTTTCCAGTTGCGCAACGCGCATGCCTTCTTCTTCAGACATCTCTGGCAGGGCGTAAATACGATCGCGTTCTTCTTTGATTTTCCACAGTTCGGTGTCACCCATGATAACGGTATCAACAACGCTGTATTGCTCAAAGGCAAACTGGTCTTGGCTAAGCACACCAACTTTATTGCCAGGTGTTAGAGATACGTTGCCAGACGTTGGTACAAGATCGCCACTAAGGATCTTCATGAACGTTGATTTACCACAGCCGTTTGCGCCAATGAGACCATAGCGGTTGCCATGTCCAAATTGTGCTGAAATGTTTTCGAACAATGGCTCGGCGCCAAATTGCATGGTGATATTTGCTGAAGTAATCAAAGTGAAATTCCTAGATGTTTGTGGCAAACGATCGCAGGCGTTTGCACCATCAAATTAAGTGGCTAATTAAGGAGCGGCACTATAGATAGATTAGTGTGATAAGTCGAGCGATCTTGGTGATTATTTGATGAATTTGAGAGATTAAAAATAAAGCATGTGACGTTAGAGCGTATTACTAGATATTTATAATAATACGCTCGTGTGAAGCTTATGAATAAAAACGTTCTATCCAGCTTTGAAAGAGGCTTGCTGCGATAATCCACATGATGGCTGCAATGGTGAAATCGATGCATTGTTTTACCTTTGGACGCGCTAGAATGTGAGAGAGCTTAGCGGCGCCAGATGCCAACGTGAAGAACCATGTTAATGATGCAGCCATCGCACCTGCCATGAAGTAGTATTTATTTAATCCGTCAAACTGGCCGCCAACACTACCAATTACCATCACAGTATCGATGTAGGCGTGTGGGTTCAAGAATGTAACCACTAAACTTGTTAAAACGACGACTTTAATTGATTTTCGTGTTGTACTTTTATTATCTTTTTCACTGGTTTGCTCAGAAAATGCTGCTTGGTATGAGCTAGCGCCATAAGCGATAAGAAATAAAATTCCGCCCCATGTTAATAGTGTAAACATGATATCGCTGCTATTTAAAATTAAGCTGCCGCCCATGATGCCTACTGAAATTAGCAAGATGTCATAGAATGCGCAGAGTGCAGCTGCCAGTAAATGATGATTACGGTTAATGCCTTGATTTAAGATCATAGCGTTTTGTGCGCCAATTGGAACGATCATGCTTAAACCTAGGGTAAATCCTTTCATGGCGACTAAATAACTCATTATGCTGCTCCTCAATATTGAGCGGTTATAAATGGGGCTAACTAAAATATGTGGCTATTCTGCGCGTTAATATCAATTTAATAAAATTAATAAATTTGATATATCATTAATTTTACTTATGATGGGTTGGGTTGGTTATTAATGAGTGTACGTGATGAAATTTGACTACAAATTGCTTGAGGCGCTTACCGCCGTTATTGATCTACAAAGTTTTGAAAAAGCAGCAGCTAAGTTGTTTATTACTCAATCTGCTGTGTCACAACGGATTAAGTTATTGGAAGAGAATATCGGCCAGCCGGTGATCATTCGGTCTAGCCCAATTGCTGCTACTAGTGCCGGAGAGCGACTTGTTGTGCATTTTAAAATGGTGCGAGAATTAGAGAATGAACTCATACCTGAACTCGCGCCTGATTCACCAACAAAACCGATTAAAGTATCCCTTGCAGTTAATGCAGACTCTATTGCCACTTGGTTCCTCGGTGCCATTACGCCTGTGCTTAAACGTCATTTAGTCGAGCTAGATTTAATTGTTAAAAACGAATATCAAACCATCGAAGCATTGCGCTCAGGTCAAGCCACTGGCGCGGTAAGTTGTATTGAAAAAGCACTGCCGGGATATCAATCTTTTAAACTAGGTGATGTCACCTTTATTTTGGTGTGCTCACCGGAGTTTGCTAAGCGCTATTTCCCTAATGGGATCACTAAAGACAGCCTGCGTTATGCGCCGGGGATCAGTTACGATCCAAATGATGATATGCACGTTAAATTCATTGAACAACATTTTAATATTCAACCGCGAGATTACTATTGCCATAGTGTTCGTTCATCACAAGCTTTTGTAGAATTAGCGAAACAAGGAGCGGCTTATTGCTTAGTGCCTACGCTGCAAATTGAAGATGAGATTGCTAATGGTGAGCTAATTAATTTGTGCAGTGATAAATCGATTACATTAACCTTGTATTGGCATAGCTGGGTGCTAGTACAGGGCATCCATAAGAAAATCTCTAAAGAAATTGTGCGGTACGGACAGGCAATATTAGGTAAAAATTAATGTAAAAACGAACTAAAGAGATCAACAGTTCCTATATTATGAAGTCTGTTTAGCGCTAGGTACACTGACGAATAGTAAAATTCCCCCAAGTATAAGCACTGATGAAATAATGAAATTTGTTGTTATGGATTCATCAGCAAATATTATGCCTGCAATCGTTGCGATAATAGGCACTAAGAGTTGAAAAATAGCGGCTTGAGTAACAGTTATCTCACGCAGTGCTGCATACCAAATGGCGTAGCCTAAACCTGATGTTATTGCGCCAGATACAATTGCTAGGACGACTCCGGTGTTTGAAATTACAGCCCCATCGATGAAAAATAGCAGCATGATTGCCGCCATCGGCAGCGCTTTAATAAAATTGCTGGTGGTGTCAAAAAGTGGAGTTGTAGATCCTTTGCCACATAATGTATAACCGCCCCAACTGACGCCTGCAATTAGCATTAATAAGAACCCTGACAGCGGCGGTGCAGAGGCTCCCGGCAACAAGAGTATTGTTAAACCAAGTAGCGCAATAGTAAATCCTGCCCATTCTTTGAACGCTAGTTTATTACCTTTAATGATACTCGCGATAATGAGGGTGACTTGCACACACCCAAACAAAATTAGCGCGCCAAGGCCTGTATCAAGCGATAGATAGGCCAAGGAAAACGTCGCAGCATAGAGAAATAAAAAGAATGCAGCTGACCAGCTGCCATGGCTAAGTATCGCGGTTTTTGGTGTTTTTAATACGATAATGAATAACAAGAATACCGCACCAGAGCTGAGGCGTATTGCGGTGAAACTAGCGGCGTCTATTGCTTCATCACCTAATGCAAGGCGGGAGAAAATTGAATTACCAGCAAATGCGAGCAGTGCTAAAAAAGTTAGAAAAAAGGCTTTAATCATTGTGGGAATTTAATTCTCTGAAAGGTAACGAATGAGCAATTACAATATCGCTTTGAATCTAAAAATTGTTTGGCATTACTGTAACCATGTTACTGAGAAGAAGCGAACTAATATTACCTTTTAACTATTTAAGACTATGCTTTATGTAGTAGTAAAGTGCTAAAGTTCAGCGTGTATTATTTCTTTAGTGTTGTATTGAATTAAACCAATAACAGAGGTCTCATGACGACATATAAATCTAATCAACGACACGCTCACGTTAAACAATTGCTAGGAAAAATGGATCCCGCAGTCGCTAATAGTTTCAGTTACAAGCAACGTAAAGCCCTGCAAAAAGCTATTAGTACAAGAGACTGGGATAATCATAAAATTGATTTTAGACCAACCTTAGCATTGCCATTTGTACCGTGGAGTTTCTATATTGTATTTCTTGGCGGGGTTAACAAACGCAGCTTATCGTCGACGGAACGATTTACTGCTGCATTACTGTTTTTAATGGCATTGTTTGTAATAGGACTAATTATTTTTGGCGTAGTTTTTGTGGTTTTATATTTATTAAAATCTTGGCTTGGGATCGATATCTTTCCCAATGAATCATTGGGAATATGGGATGAATTTAAAGGACTGTTTTCTTAATTATTCACTCGTTTAAGCTTTCAAATAAGGTGCGATATGAACTATGTTCAAGTTCGTTATTACCAAGAGAAAACTTATCAGCTAACGATACCAGCTGTTGACGATGGTACTCCAATGCAGGTTCTTCATCGGTCATTATCGCAAACTCAGCAAAGTAACCTAGGCCTTCTAGATAGTCAAAAGTGATGTGATATTCCCCCACGAAATAAATACTGCGGGTTTTGCTCATGGTAAGAGTCAGTTGATAGCCAAGCGTCGACAACATGTTTTTCGCTGCGCCTAAATCGAGAATATCGCTTGCTTCACAATCATCACCGCCAGGACCTTTGACAATCCACAATTGAATATTGGCAGGTTGGATATCTCTTAGTAGTAGGTGCTTACTTTCTTTTCTTAACGAGTGATTGGCAGTGTCGTAATACCAATCCGTTTCGCTATTATCTTCAAAACGAATCTGATGGGGAACATCGTTTAAGGCGCGTTTGAATGCTTGAGGTGAAGCAATTCGATATTTTAACTCTACTTCGAATTGCCCTTTAAAATGTTCTGTTGTCATTGCAATTATTCAACAACAACTTGTTCAAGCAATTTAACTTCACATTGTCCAAAATTATCAACAGATACCGTAAGGTTAGATGTGCCTAGTGCACTGCAAGCACCCATTAAAGACCGTGCAATGCCATCAAGGATTTGTTCTGGCTCTAACTCCATTTCACCACATAACTGGGCAATACCGTCCATTAGTTCTTGAGATTGTTCGTCAGTAATTTGTTTGCTCATTAGAATTCCATAAAGATTATTTTTAGAGATGAATTCAGGCATTATAGACGCGTATTAGGCCATGCTTAAAGGCCTAATACGAATTAAGGGAAGGTTTTACAGCTTAAATTTAGCAACTTGATCTGATAGACCTTTAGCAAGTTCGAGCAATGACAAACTAATCTCTTCGCCTTTAATGGCATCTTCTGCTGATTTTTCTGCCACGTCGCTAATGTTGATAACGTTTTCGTTGATCTCATCCGCTGCCAAGTTTTGTTGATGCGCGGCGCTACTTATTTGTGCATTTAACTCATCTAGTTCGCGAATTTGAGCAGCGATGTCGGTTAATAAGTTAGAGACATTGGCAACATTATCGGCCTTTTCATTGGCGTCGTAGCTAACATTAACCATCGATTCGACGGCTTCCCCAGCAGTTTGTTGTAGGCTGTCGATGGTGCCTTGAATTTCAACGATAGATTCACCAGTACGAGTCGCGAGGCTGCGAACTTCATCAGCAACAACGGCAAAACCACGACCTTGTTCTCCAGCGCGTGCTGCTTCAATGGCGGCATTCAGTGCAAGTAGGTTTGTTTGCTCAGCAATTTGCGTTATCACTTCAAGTACCGTACCGACTTCGCTTGTCTTAAGACCCAGCTCTTCGATTTTCTTACTATTGACCTGAACTTCATCCCGCAGGGTGTTAATGCCTTGATGAGCGTCCTGTGCGATCATTAATCCTTTGCTTGCGCCTTCATTGGCTTCAATAGATTTTTTGGCTGCAAACTGCGTGTGATTTTCAACTTCTTTGGCGGATGCATCTAACTCGTTTATGGCCGCTGCAACAGATTCGGTAGCCGTTTTTTGGGTGAGAACCGCTTCTTTCGTCAGCATAGAAATATCGTTAACGTCTTTCGCTGCATTGGTTAGCTCTTGGGTCGCTTGTGAGACATTAAGTAGGCTCTCTCTAAACTTGCTCATTAATGAATTAATCGCACGGCTTAAATCACTTAACTCGTCGTTGTGATGAATTTTAAGCTCAGTACTTAAATCCAGATCACGTTCGATATTGTTCAAGTGACCTTTTAGGCGATTGATGCGCATAAAGATAAGTTTATAAAGAATAAAGGCTAGTATGCCAAAGCTTACTAATGTCACGAATAGCTGAAGCAATCCAGCTTTGATAATCGATGATTGAATATTGCTATCACTTTGCGATAAGTCGTAACTGACTTTAACAGCACCTAAGATGTCACCTTCTTTGGCTTGGTGACAACCTAAACAATCTGTACCTCGGTAATCTTTGCTGGCTCGCATTGGCATGATGAATTGCATAATTCGTTTGCCATTACGCGTAATAATTTGGGTGTCTTGTTTACCTGCAAGGCCAGAGCGTTCAAAGTCATCTGTGGCGACTTGATCACTAAAGCCATTGCCGTAGAGCTTATTGACTATGCCACTGCGAATAATCTTCGCTTCGACGATATCTTGATGAGAAACAATCTTTTCTTGGAAAATTTTTCGATTTGCCATGGTGCCTGTAAGCATCATGGTATTGACGGAATCAAAATAATTTTGAGCAATGCTTTCGAGATTGATGGCAACATAGTCTTGCGCCATGTTTTTCTCGTCATTATAAAAATAAAGCACTGTTGTCATCAGTAATGATACGCCAATCACAGCAAGCGCTAATTGTATTTTTCGAGCCAAAGTTAACATAGTGATCCCAAAAAGTTTCCAGATGAATAAAATTCAAAGATTCAAGACGATATAATAAAATCATGCTTGAATTCCTATTTGAGATCAAACTTTTGAGTGATTTTGAAAGTTAATTTAACGATCTTAATTAAGAAAACAAGCGACGTTTTATTTTTTGATGTATGTTAGGCGCTTAAAAAATCTAAGGATAAGTCATGAAAAGGGTAGTTATTGGTTTAGTTACAGGTGTTGCTTTGACTGGACTATTTTCCTGTACCAATGAGCAGAAAACGCCATTAGAAAAACTGGATGTTGTTGCTGGACAAGTCGCATTTGTGGCTATTGGTGATATGCCATATAAAGCCGACGAAATTGAGATGTTAACTGCGCCTAATGGTTCTATTGTAAAGGCGGTTAAAGCCTTTAATCCAGAAGTTGTGGTTCATTTTGGTGATATTAAATCTGGCGGTACACCCTGTACGGATGAGTTGCTTACTGAACGTCGCGAGCAATTATATAATCTATGGCCTGAACGTGCGGTGTTTACACCGGGCGACAATGACTGGACTGATTGTGATAGAAAAAGCATGTCGCCGCGCTTTTTTGAACTAGAGCGCCTAACGTTTCTGCGTGATACCTTCTTTGGTCATGATGGCGACAAACTGACGGCTAAACTGCCTAACTTGACTCGTCAAAAAGAATATATTGAAAATGCACAATGGCAAATCGGCGGCTTACATTTTGCGACCATCAACGTACCCGGTACCAATTTTGGCCGAGATGATATTAAAGTCGGTGATAAACACAGCATTTGGGATGAAGCCAAGCGACGCGAAGCTCATGATATTGCGTGGCTTGATAATATGTTTGCAAAAGACAATGCCAGTACTGGTTATGTTATCGCGTTTCAAGCCGATATTTATCAGCCTGCTACTAAAAAATACCCAGTAGCATGTACTGATGATAACCCTGAGAAGTGCGATGGTTATTACAAGATTCGTCAACATCTTGCCGATAAAGCCGCGCAAACCGATAAACCTGTCTTGGTTATTCATGGTGATACCAGTGCCTATTGTTTCCATCAAATGGATAAATCCACTCCTAATTTCTGGCGTTTAAATGGGTTAGGAGACTTCCTCATTAGTGACGCGGCGCAGATTGTATTTGATGCAAAGAATATACAGCAGCCATTTAATGTCCGTTCGTTATTAGGGCAACAATCTTTGCCTAGCGTGTGTGATTATGACCATTAATGCACTGGCGATTTGGCAAAGCCTTTTTCTTGAATTAACTCGCCTCATTGGCGTTGCAAAAGATAGCGCTGATCGTGCGCATGAAGCGGCGACAGACAAAGAAGCAGTTGCTGAAAATAAATATGATACACGTGGGTTAGAAGCGTCTTACTTAGCTCATGGTCAGCAAGAGAGAATGGCACAGTGCATCGAAGATAATGCCTTGTTTAACGAATTGTATCAAAATCGGCAACTGATTGATGATATTACCTTGGGCTGTATTGTCAGTTTAGAATCAAGCGAAGGATTGCGATATGTGCTAATTGGGCCAAGTGCTGGTGGTGTTAAAGTGCAATGGAACGAGATTGAAGTGTTAGTGATTACGCCGCATTCACCATTAGGTGCCCAATTATTGGGAAAAATGGTTGATGATGAAGTGGTGTTAACCATTGGCGACAACATTCATCATTATGATGTCGTCGCCATTGATTAGTACATTATTTGGGGCTAGTTAAATACAAAGTATTCAACAGAGAAATCAAGAACATCATCGCCAAGAATTTCAATTAAAGGCGAACGCTTAATACGCTCAGCAAACACGCCATATGCTTCAACACTGACAATTAAATCACCATTTTCTTCGATGATGAAAACGCTGTCGTCTCTCAGTGCTGTGATAATTTTCTTACGAATGTTGTTCGATACTTCGATGTCTTGAATGCTCATAATAGGGTCTTAAAAAGTTGAATTGTGCGGATTATATACCTATAGATGGCGTATAACCATGATGTTATACGCCATTCGTGTCTCAATTACACATTAAAGACTTTATTGACGGGTAAATCACGAATTCGTTTACCACTGGCCTTAAATATTGCGTTGGTAATACTTGGTGGCACAGGAGGAAGCCCTGGTTCGCCGATGCCGCCAGGTGCTAAGTCTGATTCGACAAGGTGTACAAACATCGGTGGAATTTGTTGCATTCTCGCGACTGGATAATCATGGAAATTCGATTGCATAATTTCGCCATTTTCTGTCGTAATCTCACCCATTAAGGCAATCGTTAATCCCATAACCATAGCGCCTTCCATTTGCGCTTTAACGCGATCTGGCGTGACAACAATGCCGCAATCTACCGCAGTATGCATTTCAAGTACGGTAACTTTATTGTTAACCACTTCAACCTTAGTGGCTGCGGCAACAAAAGAGCCAAAACTGCGTAAGAAGCTTATACCCCAACCTTGGTTTTCAGGTAATTCTTGCTCAACGTTAGCTTTATCACTGATTAAATTGATGAGATCTTTCATACGCTTAGTATCAACAGGGTGATCCGTTAACGACAAATTATAATTAGAGTACTTAAAACCGTTTTTATTCGGGTCTACATGACGGTCATCACCCAATAAATTGAGCCACATTTGTCTAGTCGGTAATTTTGCTTTTACCGCTAATTCGTCAACAAAAGAACCAAGAGCAAAGCCGTTATTGATGCAGGCAACTGAACGCACCCAACCAGGTCTGACAAAAGA
>CAJXRU010000130.1 GCA_913060565.1 uncultured Gammaproteobacteria bacterium
CACTATCCTCTTCGTCGGCAGCGTCAGATGTGTATAAGAGACAGGAACAATCTATTCGAATTAGAACTAACGAAATTGGCTGCGAAGCGCTGTAAGGAGCAATGATGGAAGAATTAACACAATTAGGCGCGACTGTTACTGAACTTCGTTTTGCCTTAGATACCTTTTACTTTTTAATGTCCGGTGTTCTCGTGATGTGGATGGCTGCCGGTTTTGCGATGCTAGAAGCTGGGCTTGTTCGCTCTAAGAATACGACTGAAATCTTAACGAAAAATATTTGTTTGTACGCCATCGCCTGTACCATGTTTTTGTTGGTTGGTTATAACATCATGTATGTTGATAATACTGAAGGTGGTTGGTTACCGTCCATCGCTGGGTTTATTGGCGCACAAGCTGATGGTGCAGATCATGCGTTGGAATCTGACTTCTTTTTCCAAGTGGTGTTTGTTGCAACAGCGATGTCGATTGTCTCTGGTGCCGTGGCTGAACGCATGAAACTTTGGGCGTTTTTAGCATTTACCGTTGTCTTAACAGGATTTATTTATCCAATTGAAGGCTATTGGACTTGGGGCGGCGGTTTTGTTTCAGCGCTGGGTTTTGTTGATTTCGCTGGCTCAGGTATTGTGCACATGGCTGGTGCTGCTGCGGCAGTTGCTGGCGTACTATTACTAGGCGCACGTAAAGGGAAGTATGGAGCAAATGGTCAAGTTAACCCAATTCCTGGTTCGAATTTACCAATGGCAACTTTAGGTACATTTATCTTATGGATGGGATGGTTTGGCTTTAATGGTGGTTCTCAATTATTGGTTTCAGATGCTGAAAATGCATCGTCAGTGGCTAAAATATTTGTGAATACGAATAGTGCCGCAGCATTAGGGGCTATCAGTGCACTAATTGTTTGTCGTTTATTGTGGGGTAAGGCTGATTTGACGATGATTTTGAATGGCGCATTAGCCGGATTAGTCGCTATTACCGCCGATCCATTATCACCTTCATTACCTGTTGCTGCGCTGATTGGATTACTGGCCGGTGGTTTAGTTGTATTTTCAATCGTGATGCTTGATAAGGTGTGTTTTGATGATCCTGTTGGCGCAGTTTCAGTGCATGGTGTTGCGGGTTTCTTCGGGTTAATGTTAGTACCATTTAGTAATGCTGACGCCACATTTTTAGGTCAATTGACGGGCGCAGCAATTATCTTTGCTTGGGTATTTGGTGCAAGCTTTGTCGTCTGGTTAGCACTTAAAAAGACGATGGGTATCCGTGTTAGCGAAGAAGAAGAATATCTGGGAATGGATGTCGCTGATTGTGGCATAGATGCCTATCCTGAGTTTGTCACTGTAAAGGGGAGCTAATTCATTTAGTACTCAGGTATAGCAATTAAAATACAAAGCCCGTGATGGATTATATCATCATGGGCTTTGTCATTTTGGGTGTAGCTTGGGTATTCATCCCTTGCTATGATGCGCCTTAATAATTGTTATAAATGAAATCACCATGAAACATATTCATATTTTAGGTATTTGCGGCACCTTTATGGGCGGCATTGCGATATTAGCTCGCGAATTAGGATTTAGAGTCACCGGTAGTGATGCTAATGTGTATCCACCAATGAGCACTCAACTTCAAGAAAGTGGTATAGAGCTAATTGAAGGTTACGATCCAAGTCAGTTGGAGCCAGCACCTGATTTAGTGGTGGTTGGTAATGCGATGAGTCGCGGCAATCCTTGTGTTGAGTTTATGCTCGATCGCAATATTCCTTATACATCAGGGCCGCAGTGGTTGCTTGAGAATTTACTTAAAGATCGTTGGGTCATTGCCTTGTCTGGCACCCATGGCAAAACAACAACAGCAAGTATGGTCGCGTGGATCTTAGAAGATAATAATCAACAGCCAGGCTTTCTCATCGGCGGAGTGCCTCAGTGCTTAGGTGTATCAGCAAAATTAGGTGACGCGCCATTTTTTGTCGTTGAAGCAGACGAATATGATAGTGCTTTTTTTGATAAGCGATCTAAATTCGTTCATTACCGTCCACGTACCTTGGTGATTAATAATCTTGAATTTGATCACGCCGATATTTTCCCTGATTTAGCAGCGATTGAACGTCAGTTTCATCACCTCATCAGAATGGTGCCGAGTAATGGATTGGTCATTTCTCCTACCGACACTAAATCCTGTGATGATGTCTTGGCAATGGGCTGCTGGAGTGAGACGCAAACCATGGGTGATAATGGCGATTGGTCTTATCAACTGCTTAATGCTGATGGTTCAAGTTTCAAGGTCTGTTATCAAGGAAAGTTTGTTGGACAGTTAGATTGGGATCTTATTGGAAAGCACAATGTTCAAAATGCGTTAATGTCTATTGCTGCTGCACGGCATGTGGGTATCGGACCTGCACAAGCCATTGATTCTTTATCGCGGTTTGTTAACGCAAAACGCCGCTTAGAAACTAAAGGCTCTGTAAATGATATAACGGTTTATGATGACTTTGCCCATCACCCCACAGCTATTCACACCACACTTGAAGGTTTGCGAGCTAACGTTGGTCAACAGCGTATTTTTGCTATTCTAGAGCCACGTTCTAATACCATGAAGCAAGGTGTTCATCAGCACACGTTATTTAATTCGATGATTGAAGCTGACGCGATATTCTTATATCAGCCGGATGATATTCATTGGAATATGCGAGAAATGGTCTCGGAAAATTCACCAGAAACTGTCATTGAAAATCAACTCGATACATTGGTTAAGCATATTGTTGAACAAGCTCAGCCTCATGATCATTTGTTAGTGATGAGTAATGGTGGCTTTGGTGGTATACACCAAAAGTTACTCGACGCATTAGCATCAAAGGAGACGGTATAATGGCAACCTTTAAAAGGCGTGTAACACTCGCGCTTACTGGTGCATCTGGTGCGCCATATGGTTTGAGATTGTTGCAACAATTACTTGCTGCGAATACCCAAGTTTATTTATTGTTATCTGATGCTGCAAAAATTGTGTTAGCAACGGAAGCTGACTTTGACATTCCAACTGAACATGATGCTGCACAAACGTTTTTAAATGACCATTTTAATGGGCTAGATAATCAAATTCAGTTACTTGAAAAAAGTGATTGGTTTAGCGCACCAGCTTCTGGTTCATCCTCGCCAAAACAGATGGTCATCTGTCCGTGCTCAATGGGAACTCTGTCAGCAATTAGTCATGGTGCCAGCAACAATCTCATTGAACGCGCTGCCGATGTGGTGTTAAAAGAGCGCGGTCAATTATTGATTGCATGGCGTGAAAGTCCTTTATCGTCGATACATTTAGAGAATATGTTAAGTCTATCTAAGCTCGGCGTAACCTTGATGCCGTTAGCGCCTGGCTTTTATCACAAGCCACAATCACTTGAAGAGATTATTGATTTCATGGTGGCTAGAATATTAGATCACCTAGATATCGAACAAACGCTTGTACTTCCTTGGATGTCTGAAAATAAATAGTGATCTTGATCACAAGTGTGTATTGGCTATTAGCGTTGCTAATCGTTAATAGCTAGGATCCCATCGTCTAAAACCTGTTAGGAATCGAGATGATTAAACACACTACACAAGTGATGATCAGCAAACAAGAAATCGACGACAAAGTTGTTGAGCTTGGCAAACTTATTGAAACCCACTACAAAGATTCAGAAAATTTATTAATGGTTGCGTTATTGCGCGGCTCTGTGGTCTTTTTAGCGGATTTATGTCGCGCTGTCGACTTACCATTATCGATCGATTTTATGACGGTATCGAGTTATGGTTCAAGCATGGAAAGTACGCGCGATGTTAAAATACTGAAAGATTTAACGGAAAGCATTAAAGATCGCGATGTCATTATTGTTGAAGATATTATCGATACAGGCAATACCTTATCTAAAGTTGTTGAAATCCTGACGTTGCGAGAGCCTAAGTCTTTAACGCTTTGCACATTGCTTGATAAACCATCACGTCGTGAAGTTGAAGTAGATGTTGATTGGATTGGTTTTAGTATTCCTGATGAGTTTGTTGTTGGTTATGGTATTGATTATGCTGAAAAATATCGTAACTTACCTCATGTTGCCAAGGTTATTCCATTGGAAGACTAGTGGTCTTGTGGTGTTAATGGTAATACAACACTACGTTTGTTAATTGCTGCAGTAATCTCAGGCACTAAATGTGCGTGTTTCTTATGAAGATAATGTATCAGGTTGATATGTTTGAGCATGGGAGATACGCGCTTTATATTCTCGTTATTAAAGTGCTTACTGATTATTTCATCGGCGCGTTGCTCAGTGCTTAATACGTAGTCGACGCGATCTAAGGTCAGTAGTTTAAATTTATTCAAGGTTCCGCCAACGCGCAATACATAGCGAGGAAATTGGCCAACAAATTGCTCTTCCCATTGAACACCACGATGCATTCCTACGTTAAAGCGCAAAATATCTTCAGGTTGTTTAAAATCAGTTTTTCCGTGAATGGTATAAGCGTAAGCAGATAGCTGATACAAGGTGATTGGAATCGGAATTAGATTTGGATAGTTTTCTTCAATACCTTCTATGCGCAATAACTCACCATCGACATTTCCCTGATTGCTAAACACCAACGATCGTTTCGAAGGTAATGCCATTACCTCTAATTCAATGCCTAACTCTCGATAAATTGGTGATAGAAAATTAAAAACATGTTGCTGAACATCACTCGTTTTAATTTGACCAAGAACGATTTTTTCAGGAAATTTAGATGGGTTGACTATAGGAGCAGTGAAAGAAGTCTCGTTATTTTGAGAGCAGACGATTGTTGATACCATGCTAGCGCATAGAATCAATATACCGTTAATAATTTTTCGTGTCATTCATATACTCCATGGTCATCTTTACAGATGCTACTACATTCCTATTTATACCCGTTGCCAATGAAAGTGCAATCTTCACAGCTAAAAGATACAGCAATAGTAATCAATTTGCCGATTAAACTAAACGCTTTAGATCAAATTAATAATCACTGTAACAAAAGTGTCATCAAAGATGGGGTTTTACACGCGATCTTTCTTGTTAAATCATGGTTATTAATTCGAATATTAACGTATAATAGCGCCAAATTTTCCAGCCGTTTTTCTCAATCATTAGGAAATTCATGAGCGCATTAAGTATTAAAGGCCTAACTAAAACCTATAAGGGCGGAGTTGAGGCGTTGAAAGGAATTGATTTAACCGTTGAACAAGGCGATTTTTACGCTTTGTTAGGGCCTAATGGTGCTGGTAAATCAACCACCATAGGTATCATTTCTTCGTTGGTTAATAAGACGACAGGCGCCGTAGAAGTGTTTGGCTATAATCTAGATAATGATCTTGTTAAAGCTAAACAGCAAATCGGTTTGGTACCTCAAGAGTTTAATTTTAATCAATTTGAAACGGTGCTTCAGGTTGTGATGAATCAAGCGGGTTACTACGGAGTAACACGTAAACTTGCCTTAGAGCGTGCGAAAAAATATCTTACAGAATTGGATTTATGGGAAAAGCGTGATGCGCGTTCTCGTGAATTATCAGGCGGAATGAAGCGCCGGTTAATGATCGCTAGAGCGTTAATGCATGAGCCGCGTTTACTCATTTTAGATGAGCCTACGGCTGGGGTAGATATCGAACTTCGTCGCTCAATGTGGGATTTCTTACAGCAACTTAATGAGCAAGGCGTGACAATAATTTTAACGACTCACTACCTTGAAGAAGCAGAGTCATTGTGTCGCAACATCGGCATTATTGACCACGGTACTATTGTTCAAAATACAAGTATGAAAGCGTTGTTGTCTCAGTTAAATATTGAGACCTTTGTCCTTGATATTAACCCTGTAGAAAATGATGTGTCATTGTCAGGGTTTGAAACGCGTTTGTTGGATGATCATACATTAGAAGTCGACGTCGAGCAGGGCCATGAGCTTAATACATTATTTACCGAGCTTTCCAAACACGGCATTACAGTAATGAGTATGCGTAATAAAGCCAATCGTTTAGAAGAACTATTTCTTCGTTTAGTTAATCAAACGCGCTAGGAGAGTCACTTTGTCTGCTAATTTTATTGCTCTAAAAAGCTTACTTACTAAAGAAATTAATCGTTTTACGCGTATATGGTTGCAAACCCTAGTTCCGCCAGCGATTACCATGAGTTTATACTTTGTCATCTTTGGGACCTTAATTGGTGAACGCATTGGCACAATGTCAGGGTTCAGCTATATGGAATTTATTGTTCCTGGTCTCATTATGATGTCGGTTATTACCAATTCATATTCTAACGTTGCCTCGTCATTTTTTAGCTCTAAATTTCAACGTAACGTTGAAGAGCTACTAGTTGCACCAGTACCAACATGGATCATTATCGCCGGTTATGTTGGTGGCGGGGTTGCCCGTGGTTTATTGGTTGGATGTATTGTGACTTTATTGTCACTGTATTTTGTAAACCTCAATATTGCTAATTTAGGTGTGCTATTAGTTAGTGTTCTGTTTACATCGATTTTGTTTTCGTTAGGCGGTTTAATTAACGCTATTCTC
This sequence comes from uncultured Gammaproteobacteria bacterium, assembly GCA_913060565.1. Lineage (GTDB taxonomy): Bacteria > Pseudomonadota > Gammaproteobacteria > Enterobacterales > Psychrobiaceae > Psychrobium. Next base: position 6,544 of record CAJXRU010000130.1, read on the forward strand.
GCTAAAAGCTATGACGACATCAGTATTATTCCTAACTTCGTTTTGACACCTCTGACTTATTTGGGGGGCGTATTTTACTCACTGACATTACTTCCAGATTTTTGGCAGGGAGTGTCAAAAGCAAATCCGATTGTTTATATGATTAATACATTCAGGTACGGCTTTTTAGGTGTGACAGATATTCCATTGGTGTATTCTTTCTCGATTATTTTCTTGTTTGTTGCGGCATTGTTTAGTCTAGCGTATTGGATGATTTCTCGCGGTTACGGTTTACGTTCTTAGGTTATTGATATGTCATTTGCAAATTCACATGAAATTATTACTAATCAAGACGGGCTTAATGAAAACCTAGACGATATTGTCAATAAACATTTAGCACACGAATTTCGAAAACCCTATCAACAACACTCAATTGATGGTTTTAAAAGTGTTGAGCAAGAAATTGCTCGCGCTGGCAAACCTATTATTTTTGATTCATGTTGCGGTGTTGGTGACAGTACAATAAACATTGCGCGTCAGCATCCTGAGCACTTTGTCATTGGAATGGATAAGTCCGGTCATCGACTGAATAAAAACGAAGCCTATGAGCAACATGGCGTCGATAACTTTATGCTGCTAAGAACAGACCTTAACGATTTTTGGCGTCTTGCATTAGAAGCTGAATTTAAAATCGATAAGCATTTTATTCTTTATCCAAATCCGTGGCCGAAAGCAAAACATATTCAGCGTCGCTGGCATGGTAGTGCCGTATTCCCAACAATCGTTGCGTTAGGTGGTGAATTGGAAATGCGCAGCAACTGGCGCTTATATTTGGATGAATTTTCACATGCTTTATCAATTGTCGGTAAATCATCAGACGTCAAAGAGTTTACACCTGAGCCAACGATTACGCCGTTTGAGCGAAAATATCAGGCCAGTGGTCAAGCGCTGTTTCAGCTTAAAGCGCAATTGTAACGATTGCTATAGCTAGTTTTTTACTGGGCTAGCGCGTACTCTACTGCTTTTTGCGCGTGAATATTGGTGGTATCAAAGAGTGGCACATCAGTGTCGTTTTGATTGATGAGTAAGGCTATTTCGGTGCATCCTAAAATAACGGCTTGAGCACCTTCATTGAATAGTTTGTTGATGATGGCTAGATAATGTTGACGTGAAGCTTTTTTAATTTCACCCAGGCATAATTCATCGTAAATAACTTGATGGATAATATTTCGGTCATGCTCATTTGGCACAATCACCTCGATATTGAAGTTATCTTGTAATCGTTCTTTGTAAAATGCCTGCTCCATCGTAAATTTTGTACCCAGTAATCCGACTTTGCTAATGCCGTTATCTTTCAACTGCTGCGCCGTCGCATCGGCAATGTGTAATAATGGAATCGCAACATGTTGAGAGACTTGAGGAGCGACTTTATGCATGGTGTTTGTGCATATTAAAAAGAAATCTGCACCTGCGGCTTCAACGGCTTTGGCTGCATTTCCCAGAATATCCGCTGTCTTGTTCCATTCACCTTGGCGTTGCAGTGTCTCTATTTCAGCAAAATTTACACTGTACAGTGCTATTTTTGCTGAGTGTAAGCCACCAAGTTGTGTTTTTATTTCTAGATTTAATGCTTGATAATAACTCGCTGTTGATTCCCAGCTCATTCCGCCAATAAGGCCAATTGTCTTCATAATTTATCCAAGATGGACGTGCCATAAAAATATAACCTAATGATAGAGCAAGCTAGCATAATTCTATGCTAGCTTGAATCACCGCTTTGAAACTTACGCGTCGGTTAGTAGCAGCTGGGCAATCGTTTCTATGCCTAACCCTGTCGCACCTGGTGACCATTTTGCGTTACCACTGTCTTGGAAACATGCGGCAAGGTCAAAATGAATCCACCCTTTACCATTATTAGGTACAAAACGAGCTAAGAAGCCAGCTGCATTACTGGCGCCTGGTACACCCATTTTACTGGCGCCAGTATTTGCGGTGTCAGCGTAATGTGATGGGCATTCGAACATATGAAAAGGTGCCAGTGGAAGCTGCCAGTTCATTTCATTAACGGTATCGCCATGTGTAAGCGCACGTGACGCTAAATCATTGTCTAGTGAAAATACGGCATTATATTGCGTACCAACCGCTGTTAAAGCTGCGCCTGTCAACGTTGCAGCATCAATAATTAATGGTGCACCACTTTCTCCGGCAGCCATAAGGCCATCGGCCAACACTAAGCGACCTTCGGCGTCAGTATTGAGGATTTCCACCGTTGTACCATTTTTGTAAGTAATGATATCGCCAAGTTTATAAGCTTCGCCATTAATTAAGTTTTCTGCACAACATAAAATAAGCTGTACGCGCTTGTCTAACCCTTGGCTAATAGCGAGTGATAACGCGGCTGTAACTGTTGCAGCGCCGCCCATGTCACACTTCATTGTCATCATGCCAGGACCACTTTTAATGGTATAACCACCGCTGTCAAAGGTAATACCTTTTCCAACGAGCGCAGCGGCAACAGGGGCTTTGTTATCGCCAGTTGGGTTGTAATCTAATATCAACATGGCTGGGACGCGTTTACTTGCACGGCCAACGGTGTGAACACCTACCCAGCCAGCGTCTAATAACTCATCACCTTTAATAATTTGAGCAGTAACGTGGTTGCCACCGACACGGTTAACTTCTTTGATGGCACTGTCTATAAGTGATTCAGGATAGATATCTTCTGGTGCACCATTAATTGCGGCAACCGCCCAATCACGTGATGCTTGGCGCGCATTTAACATTGTGAGCTGTGCTGGTGATGTATTTTGTGCCCAGCTTAGGTCTGATTTACCTTTTGAAACACTAAAGCCTTTGGCAAAGGCCCATTGATACGCTAGGCTCCAATTGTCACCTGCAAGTGATACATTATTTATACCTTGCGTTTGCAATCGTCGTGCGCCACGTTGAATTAATTCAAGTTGGTTTGCGTTATCACCCGTCGCATGAATAGTCATGGCATCGCCATTACTTGTGAGTAGGGCGTTGTTGCCCCATTTAGTGTCGGCGGTGTCAAAAGAAAGTAAAATAGAGAGTGTTGAACTCATAAATTATGTCCTGCTGAAATTGATGGAATTATCATTTATAGTGTGGCGATTATAACAATAAAAAAGGCTTAGGCATGGAACAATCTACGTTTTCAAATGACCCCCTATCAATCGATTCATTACCGGCGTATCAATCTCAAGAAAGTACACCATTAGAGCCTGCTTATATTAAAGCGAATAATATCCTTAGAATGGTATCTTTTTCAGTAATATTGTTGATTATAGCGGCGATTAAATGGCAGCCTTTTTCGCCATTATCAGCTGATGCTTCACAGGTCTTTAGTATCATTCTTGCCGTCGCTGCTGCAATAAGTTTGTTCGCCATTGTTATGGGATACTTATACGACAAAAATAAATCTTATACCCTACGAGAGCATGACATTAGCTTGTATTCGGGTGTCATTTTCAAAAAAGTCACTATTCAGCCGTTTTTACGTATTCAGCACATTGAATTAAAGCGTGGACCTATTGATCGAAAGTTAGACTTAGCAAGTATTCAGGTATTTAGCGCTGGTGGCGCACTCCATACTTTTGAACTTCCCGGGCTAACCCACAGCGACGCGTTATCAATGCGCCAATATATACTTGACCATAAGGATGTGACTGTACATGGATAATTGGCAACGAGTCTCTAAGGTTTCCATTGTCGATTATTTCGTTAAGAACTTAATACGATTAGTATCAACGTCTATTTACGCAATTCCGGCGATTTGGGCGTCATCAGATACGCTAAAAGAACATTTAGATTATGTTGTACTAGGCGCTGCTGCGATGGTATTACTTTTACTAGTCGCTGCGTTTTTACAATATTTCTTTTTTAAGTATCGATTAAAAGAAGATAATATCGAAATCCATTCAGGGGTGCTATTTAAGAAGCATCTTGATTTACCTTTCACCAGAGTGCAAAACGTTAAACTGATAACACCTGTTTATTTTAGGCCTTTTGATTACACCACCATGGAGCTTGATACCGCAGGTAGTGCGAAAAATGAAGCAAACATTGTTGCCGTGCCGAAAGACAAGGCTAATGCCATGAAACAGCAGATTTTAGCTTATCAGGCACTACATCAAGCGAATAGCGAAGTTAGCGATCAAGGTGAAGATATCAAAGACACTGCGGTAAGTGAGCAGGTTGTTGGTGATGAGAAACTGCTTAATGAACGCTCACTGTTAGATCTCGTGATCCATGGATTAACCAACAATCGTGTCTTTTTCTTCTTGGCTATCTTGGCTCCAATGGCTGATAGCATTTTTGAATACGCAAACCAATTCTTATTAAGTTTTGGTTTTGATGTCAAAGCGTTTCTATTTGATGCTGAACACCCATGGTGGCAACTGTCGTTATACTTTATCGCGACGTTTATCACGGCTTATTTCATTGTGATGTTGATATCGATTTTAGGAGCGATAATTGCGTTCTACGGTTACAAATTAACAAAACGCGATAATAACTATATCCAACGCAGTGGCTTGTTGTCGATTCATGAAGTGGTGATGAAAAAGCCTCGTTTGCAAATGATTGTTCGTCAACAAGATTGGTTAGATGTATTGATTAAGCGCATCAATCTTAAGTTTGAACAAATGGGCGGCTTAGAGCGTCATCAACAAAATAATGTTCGTAATAAACTCATGGTACCTTCGGTAAAAGAAAGCGAATGTCGTGAATCTGTCTCTTATACACATCTCCGAGCCCACGAGACTAGGCATGATCTCGTA
>CAJXRU010000131.1 GCA_913060565.1 uncultured Gammaproteobacteria bacterium
TTCCAATAGCGAGTTTTGGAAAAATAACCCAACCGAGTTCACCGTTAATGGCAAGTTTTCGATTTAGCGATTTTTCAGCTTGTTGTTCGATTTCTGCTTTATAGTCATTTGGATCAACCAACACAACTAAACCAATGATTGCGACAACGATAAGGAGTACGATAGCGAGAACTATCTTTAAAAAACGTTTCATCTAGATTCCCTGATTAGAAAGTAATAATGCGTATTATGATAGACAATGAGCAGCCACATCAATTCATTTATTGTGGATGAATAATCTATATTTATCATAGATAAAAAAAGGCAGTGATAAAAATCACTGCCTTTTTTCAAAAGTATTGTTTAACTTGGGTAAACTTTGCTTAATGCTTGGTAAACATTATCAGCAAGTGACGCATCACACGCTAACGAATTTAGTGCATCAGCTAGATGTTCGTTATCTTCGCGGCCATTCCATACTTTGATGTATGAACCGTCTTTATAGCCATGATCTTGGCGGAAATAATTTAATACATTTTTACCAATATACCACTTATAAAGAGCATCAAAATCAAACTCAACAACCTTCATCACTTTACAAAACTCACTGTATGGCATGTCAGATAATGCCGATTTACCTACCAAAGCCTTAGCGAGAGGTAAAAATTTACCTGAATCCTGCGTTTGATTAAAATGATCTTCCCAAATTCTAGCACTTTGCACGATTGCTTCGTCAATCGGCAATGCAGGGTGACGTTTTAATTCGGCACTCATTAAGAAGTGCCAGATATCCACCAGCTCTAGGTGCACCTGTTCGATATCTGGAGTTTGGTGTTTCCACCATTTCCAGCCGTAATGATCGATCATTTCGGCGCCTTCAACAACAACGGCACAGTGCCAATCTTGCGACGGATCATTTATCCAATCTGGGTTTATTGCGGCGTTAAGTTTGTTTTGCATTTCAAACATTTGTCGAAGTTGCGCAATCATAAATTTTCCTATTATAATTTTGGTTATTCTGCAGTTGGCGTATCATAACATGAGTCTAATAATGACTGCATCTCAACTATGCCTTTTCGTCTGGTGTATTCAATATTGCGTTCTGGAATCATCTCCGGTCGCAAAAAATTACTGAGCGCTTTGGAAATATCCGCTTCTCGAATTAAATGAAGTGTAGGATAAGGCGCCCTATTCGTAAAATTAGCAGCATCTTGTGTTGCCTGCTCATCAAAGCAATAGTCGGGATGAAAACTCGCTAATTGATAAGTACCTTCATAATTATCATTCGCTAATTGTTGCTGTGCACACGTTAGCAAATCAAGGTACTGATCAAAATCCATCTCTGGATCAGAAAAGATCAACAACGTCGTTGCAATCGACGAGTCTTTATCGAGTTGCTGGCACGCATCCCAAAGCTTATCGAGGTAATTATTGAATCGAGCCGGTGGGATAACTAGATAGTGAATTGTTTGCGCTTGCACTTCTGCTTTTGCAAAGGGACAGATATTCATTCGAACTATAACTTTATCGACCCAAGCTTTTGTATGAGAAATGATGGCCGCGTGGTTGTCTGCAAACCGGCGGCGATTTTCAATGGTACTCATGCCTTAAGAGGCTTCCTCTATCGACGTCACATTGTCGTTATTATCAGCGGCTAAATCAGGTTGCTTACCTTTGAGCGCTTTTTCCACGTTCTTCGCATTTAGCGCTAGATAAATGGTTAATGACTCTAGATCATCTTCCTTGAGCTTAGGAAGTACATTGTCATGACGCAGCATTTGCTGTAACAATTCTGCATTATCGAGGGCTTTATCATAAGCGTCAGCGGCTTTCTTATCTGCAGTGCGCAATTTTTCTACCCCTCTTTTATCTTTAACAATATATTCGATTTCGATCATTAATCTGTCCTCTAAGTTTGAGACTCAATAGTACTGTATATTAAACCAGTACCGCAACCATTTTATTTAAAAAGCTTATTTAATAAACAAGTCATGAAAATTTTTGCTGGTTTGTTCTGCTAACTGCTCAACCGATACTTGTTTCAGATCAGCGATAAATTCGGCTACATCTTTAACAAACGCCGGTTGATTCTCCTTACCACGATGAGGAACAGGCGCGAGGTACGGCGAGTCAGTCTCAATTAATAGTCGGTCAAGCGGCAGTTTTCTAACTGTTTCTCTCAATTCCTTGGCGTTCTTGAAGGTAACAATACCGGAGATTGAGATATAGAAGCCTAAATCAATCGCTTGTTTAGCCATTTCATAACTTTCTGTGAAACAGTGCAAAACGCCACCGACTCTGTCTGCGTGGCCTTGCTTCAATATATCAATGGTCTGCTCACGTGCGTCGCGCGTATGAATAATTAGTGGCTTGTTGACCTTAGTCGCAACATCTACATGCTCAATAAAACTTTGAGTCTGTACTTCTAATGTTTCTGGCGCATAGAAAGCATCAAGGCCAGTTTCACCAACCGCCACGACACGACTGTTACGGCAATATTCCTCAAGAACTGTTGGGTTGACCATTTCTTCTTGATACAACGGGTGTTGACCACAACTCGCATGAATAAAATCATAAGACTCGATCGTTTTAAGCATCGCGGGATAAGATGCCAAATCAACGCTAACACAGAGCATTTCGTTGACGCCATGCGCGAGCGCATTATTGATAACGTTATTTAAATCATTGTTGTAAAGTGACAAATCAAGTCTGTCGAGGTGGCAATGTGAATCTATAAACATATTTTCTTCAGGTTTTCTTTTTAATTGAGTTGTTTATTATGCGTTACATCGTTGAGGTAACATCAGCGCCACTAAGCTTGGCACCCAGTAATTTTTCTATTTCTGAGCGTAGTTTGATTTGGTTCTCATTCAATGAAACACCAAAGCCGACAGGTCGTCCACCTTGCGCACCTAGTGGATTAATCCAAATCACACTTCCTTCAAATTCAGTTGGTTCAAGATCATCCGGTAACATTACGCTAACCTCAATCATTTGCCCTAATTCCACGCGTTCTTGGCTAATAAAGAATAAACCACCATGGTTCACAAACGGCATATAGCTTCCATAAAGCTGCTGCACATTCTTAAACTCAATACTTATAGATATCATTGTTGTCGTCCCTAATGTCCAATTATTCTTTCAGTAATTTCAATCAAAACGTTGCGTAACTGCATTAACCCATTAAGCCCCGTGTTATCAGCTAATTGGTGTCTCAATTGATTCATTTTACGATCAAAATCAGTCAAACATACAGTATCAATTTTATTCATGCCCGTTTGGAGCGCTGGAGCGAGTACTGTATTTGTCGTGCCAGTCAATAACTGACCCTTTGCAGCCCAGTGATTAAATCTAATTATCATCATTAGGCATTCGTCAAGCGCTACTGGATTACTCTTGTGGCTAGTGAGTTTTTCAATTTCTTGCGCTAGATTAATAGCCTCAGAACAAGCTTGTTCCAGTTGGCGATTTTGCCACGCTAAATATAAAGCATTACTTCGACTTAACATAGGCTCGATTAGTAGAAACTGGTCACTGTCGAGGGCTTCAATGGCCTTAAGTGGCGAATCGCCAAGCAAGGATAGCTGATCGCTAGTTATGGACTTACCACTTTTTCGTTCAAGCCATTTAAGTAACTTAGCACGTTCAGGCTGATTGATAGCCATTTTAAAACAGCGACTCAATATGGTTGCAGATACCTGTGCCAGCTTAGACGTTGAGAGTAGAAAATACACATGCAAAGGCGGCTCTTCGAGTATTTTTAGTAAAGCGTTTTGTGCTGATTCCGTCATCGATTCAACACCGTCAATAACCACCACACGGCGCTTATTAACTAAGCCTGTACCTATCACTTTTTGGCTTAAGGTTCTGATTTGCTCAATGCTAATTTGGCTTTTATTATCTAAACAAGCAATGTGATAGAAATCAGAATGAGTGTTTGAAGCATGTAGCTGACAGTCTTGGCATTGCCCACACGCTTTGTGTTCGTTTATCTGAGTACAATGAATGAGTTTAACGAGTCGTTCCAACAATTGCGCTTTCCCCAAAGAAACACTCGAATGGAATAACAGCGCGTGATGAAGCCTGTTATCACTCAAATCTTTCGCCAATGAAAGATAGGGCTTTACAAGCCATGGATACAAGCTTTGCTGTGTCTTAATCTCGCTCATTTATGCACACTTATTATTTTTGTAAGGCTATAAAGTTAGTTAGCGCATCTTCGATATTTTTTGCGACCGATTCGATGGACTGCGAGGCGTCGATTTTTATCACACTGGCATCTGTCGCTGCGGCGTCAAGATAAACATCACGCGCCCGCTGAAAAAAACTAAGTTCGTTCTGTTCAATACGGTCGAGTTCGCCACGGGCTTGAGCGCGTGATAATCCAAGTGATGGGTCAATATCTAAATAGAGCGTTAAATCTGGTTTAAAATCACCAAGTACCGCGTTTTTAATCGGTGCCATAATATTTTTAAGACCACGACCGCCACCTTGATACGCTTGAGAAGATAGATCATGGCGGTCGCCAACAACCCACTTCCCAGCGTTAAGCGCTGGCTTAATAACGCGCTCTACTAGTTGACTGCGGGCTGCGTACATTAACAAAAGTTCACTTTCAATCGTTAGCTCTTCGTCAGCGTGCGCTTCTTTTACTAATGCTCTCATTGCCTCAGCCAGTGGCGTGCCGCCGGGTTCTCGGGTTGAAACCACGTTCTTTATATTATGGTTGTTAAGTACCGACATAATGTGACTAATTGCGGTTGACTTACCTGCTCCTTCGAGCCCTTCGATGACGATAAACTTTGACATACTAATCTCTAGATTCTTATTGTTGTTTTAATTTTGCTAAATAACGCTTAGTCGCACGATGATGGTCTTTCAAATTGGTTGAAAATACATGACCACCATCGCCTGACGCGACAAAATATATATAAGGCGTTGTTGCTGGATTTAACGCAGCGTGAATTGCCCCTTCACTCACCATGGCGATTGGCGTTGGTGGCAGTCCTTTAATGACATACGTATTATAGGCATTTTTATCTCGCATATGCGCATAGGTAATATCGCCGTCATATACATCTGCCATGCCGTAGATTACAGTTGGATCCGTTTGTAGGCGCATTCTGCGATTAATTCGATTTACAAATGCCGATGCTATCTCCGGTCGCTCGCTTGCAATACCGGTTTCTTTTTCGATGATTGACGCTAAGACTAAAGCGTCATGTTTTGTTGTTAATGGCACAGTACGGTCTCGTTCTTGCCATAAAGTCGTTAACTTTTGTTCAAGCATCACATTAGCACGCTTTAAAATTGCAATTGCAGGCGTCTTCGCCGTGAAGTGATAGGTATCGGGGAAGAAATGACCTTCTACTCGAGCAAATTTATATTTCTCTTCATCGACAGAACTTGGACTAAAACTTTCAATATAATCGTTTACTCGTTGTTGACGAAACTGGATTTGAGGATGATCATTTAAAATGGTCAACCATTGACTGAAGGTACTTCCTTCAATAAATGTAACAGAAAACTGTTTTTCTATTCCACTGCCCAGTATTTCAAGTAACTGTGTTGGTGAAACATTGGCTGGAATGGCGTAATGACCTGCTTTTAGCTGCGCCAATTGAGGTTGTAGGATGAATAACGCTTTAAACGGTTCACTGTGGGTTATTTGACCATCACTCTTAAGTCGATTGATAACTCTATGGGCACTGTCCCCCCGTGCGACAATGATTTCTGCTGCGTGAAAGTTCGCAATTGGTGTCTCAGCCCATTGATTTACCCAATAACGGACGCCAAACAAACTCGACACAAGAATCACAATCGCTAGGAGGCCCCCAAGTAACAATCGTTTAAACCAGCGAATGATTGACGATGACTTAGATTGATTTTCGTTTGATTGCTGCGCGTCAGCCATTGGCATCCTTACTATTTAGCATAGCTTGTAGTTGTTGGGTTAGTCGTCCAATTTCATAGCGTTTCGATTCAATGGCCACCACAGGCACAACACCTATAAGGCAATTGGTCATAAATATTTCTTGTGCGTGCGTAATACTACTGAGTTTAAATCGATCTTCAACGATCTCTACGCCATCAGCATTCAAATGAGCCAATACCTGTTGGCGCATGAGTCCTTTCACCCCAGAAAAATCCAAATTGGGTGTATAGACGGTATCGCCGCTTCGCCAAAAGAGATTAGCCATACTGGTTTCAATGATACACGCTTGGCAATCAAGCACGACAGCATCCGCCCACTGATTCTCATCAATTTGTTGTTTAACTAAAACTTGCTCAAGACGATTAAGATGCTTTAGGCCAGCGGTTAAGGGGTTAATCCCTAGTGCAATAGTACTCACGCCAAGCGCTATACCATCTCGCTGCCATGCCTGATAAACCTCTGGCAATAATGACGTACTAACAACGACGGTTGGTGAATTACAACCTATGCTTGAATAACCACGTTTTCCCTCACCGCGTGTTATCACAATTTTAATAACACCGCTGCCCAGTGATTTTGCGATAGCGCTTATCTCATCAAGCAATACTTTGAAATCTATTTGGGTAATAGCCAAAGCAGTGATGCCTTGTTGCAAGCGCACTAAATGCTCAGTTAATAGTTCACATCGAGAATCTGTGACTTTAATGGTGGTGAATAACCCATCGCCATAACTAAAACCACGGTCAGTTATGCTCACCTGATTAGACACTACGCCATTAACCCAAGTATTGTTCATTACTTATCTTGTCCAATACGACTCGCAACAGCGCCCGTTTGATCTTTATATTTTGCGTTTAGGCGTTTGTTATAAGGATTTTGAGCGGGGCTCGACAACGTTTCAAAGTTTAGTGCGCCTATCGGCATGCCCGCACGCAATGCCAACGGTAACTTGCCAGCATTAATAAATTCTAAAACAATATTGCCAGACCAACCGGGATCGATACGATGTGCGGTGACATGGACCATTAACCCAAGACGCGCCAGCGATGACCGTCCATCTAACCAACCAACGATATCGTCAGGTAGCGTTACTGATTCTAATGTCATTGCGAGTGCAAGTTCGCCAGGATGTAGAATAAAGGGTTGGTCACCTTCAAGAATAATCTCATCACTCATCACACTATCAAGCGCTTCTTGCACAGCTGCTTTAGGGCCACTAATGTCGATAAACGGCGCGTTATGCCCTTCAAATACCCGAAATTTGTTGCCTAAACGCACGTCAACCGTGACACCACTTATACTTTCTGGATCTGGCGCTGGCGCTATCACAATTTTCTGTTGTGCGAGATAACTCTTAATTTCTACATCACTTAAGCGCATGCGCTTGGCTCCTTGCGGTAATTATGGGTGATTATCGGTTTAATAAACGATTGATATCTGATTTAAGCATTTCAATCGCGATACGGTTTTTACCACCACGAGGCACGATAATATCAGCGTATTGCTTTGATGGCTCAATAAATTGTAAGAACATTGGGCGAACAGTGTCTTTATATTGTTGCAACACGGATTCCATTGTACGACCACGTTGTTGAACATCACGTGACAGGCGGCGCATTAAACAGACGTCTAGCGGCGCATCCATGTAAATTGACGCATGGAAGAACTTACGAAGCTCAGGGTTAGTAAGTAATAAAATACCCTCTAACACAATAACGCGCTTGTTGCCCATATTCAGCGTTTCCGGCAATCGGGTATGCGTGGTATAACAATATTGCGGTAATTCAACCGTATTACCGTTTTGTAGTTCTTCTAAGTGAGACATCAATAAATCATGTTCAAGCGATGAAGGGTGATCATAGTTCGTCTTCACACGCTCTTCCATACTTAGATGGTCTTGATTGCGATAATAGTAATCTTCGTTGATCACACCGATTTGATTACTTCCCACCTCATCGATTAATTCTTTAACGATGGTTTGTGCCAATAAACTCTTACCAGAGGCCGACGCGCCAACAATGGCGATAAAAATACAGTCTTTCATACTATTCTCCGATAATAAGTGATGGAATACTTTGATTTGTTTTATTTAAATTAATGGCGCAACGAACGGCTATGTCTAAATAAGTTTTCGCTGCGCTTGAATCTGGTTGCGATACTAACGTTGGGCGGCCATTATCAACGTCATGGCCGATATTGCCGTCGAGCGGTAGATGCCCCACCAACTCAACTTTGGCATTTGCCGCCAATGCTTTACCGCCTTCTTCACCAAAAAGGTGACTGTGATGGCCGCAATTGTCACACTCGTGATAACTCATGTTTTCTATAACGCCAATCACGGGTACTTTTACCTTATCAAACATACTAATGCCCTTTTGGGCATCTTTAAGTGCTAAGTTTTGCGGGGTTGTTACAACAACCGCACCGCTCACAGGTACGTCGCTGGACATGGTTAATTGAATATCACCAGTGCCTGGTGGCATATCAACGACAAGATAATCTAACGTTGGCCACTGCGTTTCATAAATCAATTGTCCTAATGCGCGCGATGCCATTGGCCCGCGCCAAACCGTGGCATCATTTTCATCAACTAAAAAGCCCAATGACATGGTCTGTAATCCATGAGCAATAATTGGATCTAATAATTTACCATCTTGCGAGACAGGTTTAGCCTTCACGGCGCCAACCATCGTTGGTAATGAAGGTCCATAAATATCAGCATCAAGTAATCCCACTTTTGCGCCGCCATGTGCAAGGGCCAGAGCAAGATTAACTGATGTGGTTGATTTACCAACACCACCTTTACCTGATGCAACCATAATAACTTGCTTAACTTGGGTTAATTTCTCACTTTGGTTGATCCGCTTAACCTTGATCGCAATCGTCAAATCTATGGCGGAAAACGTGATTGCATTAGAGAACAAATCACTAAAATAATTAATAAGTTCTGTTTTAAGGTGCAAACAAGGAATTTCAGCGGAGATGTCTAGTTCAAGAATCTCTCTTTTTATTCTGGCACGATCTACATTGATGAGGGATAACAAAGGTGATGAACTAGTCGGAAAAGTCGCTTTTTTCATCAACGTTTGAAGCGTGGACACGAGCGATTTATCATTCTTGGAGAAGAGCTCCATTTGTATTTAACCTGTCATCTAAAAATTTCGCGCTATTGTACCGAAAAATCATTAACTTTTCGATATCTAACGAGGCTAATTTGTTGATGAATTTGGCAGTTAACTAAGGTATTATTGGCGCCATTTCCACGCCTCATAATGCGTTTGTATAAAGAAGCAGCAAATCAAGCTGAAATCAGCGACCTTGCTCACAATGTTCAAATCTATACAACCATCATGGCGTTTTCTATTTGAAAAGGCGATTTACAACGTGACTGCAAAACGACAAATATTAGTGACTAGCGCACTTCCCTATGCTAATGGCCCAATCCATTTAGGCCACATGCTTGAATATATTCAGACAGATATCTGGGTTCGCTTTCAAAAACTACGTGGCCATGAATGTCACTATGTTTGTGCAGATGATGCTCACGGCACGCCGATTATGCTTAAAGCGCAGCAGTTAGGGATCACGCCTGAAGAAATGATCAATCAGGTTAATGTTGAGCATCAAGCAGACTTTAAAGAGTTTGGCGTTAAATTTGACAACTTTCATTCAACCCACAGTGACGAGAACCGTCATTTCGCTGAAAAAATTTATAACAGCTTGAATGATAATGGCTATATTTCAACAAAAACCATCGAACAGTTATTTGATCCTGAAAAAGAAATGTTCTTGCCTGATCGCTTTGTCAAAGGTGATTGCCCAACTTGTGGTAGCGAAGATCAAAACGGCGATAACTGTGATAGCTGTGGCGCAACCTACAGCCCAGTAGAGCTTAAGAATCCACGCTCTGTGGTATCAGGCGCGACCCCCGTATTAAAAGAAAGTGAGCATTACTTCTTTGAATTACCAAAATTCGAAGCCATGCTAAAAGAATGGACTCGCAGTGGTTCGTTACAAGAAGAGATGGCTAACAAATTGGCTGAATGGTTCGAAGATGGTCTTAAGAACTGGGATATTAGCCGTGACGCGCCCTATTTCGGTTTCAACATTCCAGGAACGACAGATAAGTTCTTCTACGTTTGGTTAGATGCACCTATTGGTTACATTGGTAGCTTTAAAAATCTGTGTGACAAGAATCCTGATATTGACTTTGATGCATTTTGGAACAAAGATTCTACCGCTGAGTTATATCATTTCATCGGTAAAGACATCATTTACTTCCACAGTCTGTTCTGGCCTGCAATGCTAGAAGGCGCCGGTTTAAGAAAACCAACGTCTGTTTATGCTCATGGTTTTGTTACAGTAAACGGCGCTAAAATGTCTAAATCTAAAGGCACGTTCATTAAAGCGCGTACTTATTTAGAACATTTAAACCCTGAATACTTGCGTTATTACTACGGCGCTAAGTTAACAAGCCGCATCGATGACTTAGATCTAAACCTTGAAGATTTTGCACAGCGTGTAAACTCTGACATGGTGGGTAAAGTAATTAACATTGCTAGCCGCTGTGCTGGATTCATCACCAAGAAATTTGACGGAAAACTTGCATCAACTGTATCTGAACAAGCATTAATGGATGAGTTTATTAGTGTGCAAGATGAAATTGCGCAGTGTTATGAACAGCGTGATTTCGCAAAAGCAGTGCGCCAAATCATGGCACTTGCTGATAAGGCCAACCAATATATTGCAGACAAAGAACCGTGGCAGTTAGTTAAAGATGAAAGTAAATTAGATGACGTTCAAAACATCTGTAGTGTTGGTATCAACTTATTCAAGGTACTTATCACGTACTTGAAACCGATTGTGCCAAGTCTTGCTGAGCAAGTTGAGGCGTTTCTAAATGTTGAATTAACGTGGGACAGCGTTAATACACCACTGACTAATCATGGCATTAATAAGTTTAAAGCGATGATGCAGCGCGTTGATATGAAGCACGTAGAAGCAATGGTTGATGATTCAAAAGAAAATCTAGAACCAGTTAAAGCAC
>CAJXRU010000132.1 GCA_913060565.1 uncultured Gammaproteobacteria bacterium
GCATCAATCCTCATGCCTCGCCCACAGGGATGTGGGTGCTTATGTTCAGTCTGGAGCATTGAACATGTGCCCAAAATCCTTTTAGATTGAACAAAATTTGAACCACAAAGATCAACAGACCCTGGTTCATGATCAAACAACTATTGAACGATTCATTGATCTACAACAAAAGTTTTTTTACTTATAATTCAATATACTAAATGGAAAATAATAGTCATTCTTATTAATTGGGGAGAAAAATTGCACCCTCGCATGAAGCCATTAATTATGTCTGAGCAACATCAGCTTGTTGCTCAGTTTAAGTGATATTTACATGGATTCGATGAATTAGGCTCGAATGATAACTGAGATGTTTTCAATGTATTGAATCTGCACCTTTGTTCCACAAATTGGGGGAAATTATTGACGAAACTAGGAGTAGTTAAACTATGGTAGAGTGAAACCACTAGGCCATTCAATGACTTCTCCTGTGGTATATAAATACCTAAATTGACGTGCGTTGTAGCCAATATCTTTTGACGCGGTAACAAACGTGTAATAGCAAATATTAGAGTTGTTAGTGACTGCAATATCGACATCTTGGCCGAGATTTTTTATGCCATTTCCGTCGCCAACAGGCACGGCTAATAATGCACTCGCATCCATAATATTATTGAATATATCTACGCAGTCGGTCGCTGAACTTACATTTGCTCCATCGTCTATGCCAGCAGGCATGCCAAAACTATTAAAATCAAGACTACCATTTAAATTAAGTGCGGCAGTGCCTTGTGGCGAGCCACGAGTTTTCCACAATAAATGTTGAGAGTTCATTGCTGATTTGAATGCACCAAATGTTGATTTAAATACAGACAAGTGAGCTTGGGTAGAGAAGTCGATAAACTTTGGTAATGCAGTGATTGCAAGAATTCCTAGAATAATAATTACAATGATAAGCTCAATTAAAGTAAAGCCTAACTGATTCTTTGGTGAGTTCTTTAATTCGCGCATAAATATTGGCCGTGTGTTGCGATTTAGTCGTGTTAGGTATAGCTAATTCATTCAATTTCTATACCTAACGGTTGGTCAATATATCATTTTTTTATTCAGGATCATAACTCAAATTCGGAGCTAACCAACGCTCAGCTTCTTGCATTGTCATGCCTTTGCGTTTGGCATAATCTTCAACTTGGTCACGCTTAATATCACTTACCCCAAAGTAGCGTGATTCAGGGTGGGCGAAATACCAACCTGATACTGCTGCCGTTGGAAACATCGCGTAGCTTTCAGTGATCTCAAGACGGATATCTTGATCGGGTGTTAACAGCTCCCACAACAATGCTTTTTCGGTGTGATCTGGACACGCCGGATAACCCGGAGCAGGGCGAATACCTTTATATTTCTCTTTAATAAGCGCTTCATTGTCTAGCGTTTCATCGCTGGCATAGCCCCAAAATTCTTTACGAACTCGTTCGTGCATGTGCTCTGCGAAGGCTTCGGCGAGACGATCGGCTAATGATTTAAGCATAATGGCGCTGTAATCATCGTGGTTTTTCTCGAAACGCTCAACGTGTTCATCAATGCCAATGCCTGCGGTAACTGCAAAGCCACCCATATAATCAGGTACTTTTGAGGCTTTTGGCGCTACAAAATCTGACAATGCGAAGTTGTGATTGCCGCCAACACGCTCAATTTGCTGACGTAAGTGATGAGTGGTCATCATCACTTCTTCACGTGATTCGTCGGTGTATAATTCGATATCATCATCGTTAACGCTGTTCGCTGGAAATAAACCAATCACGGCGCGCGCCGTTAACCACTTTTCATCGATAATTTGTTTAAGCATCGCTTGGGCATCTGCAAAGAGTTTGGTTGCTTCTTCACCAACTACTTTATCTTCTAAAATCTTAGGGAATTTTCCGTGCAGTTCCCATGAGCGGAAAAACGGCGTCCAATCGATGCGCTCTAACAATTTTTCAAGTGGGTAATTATCAAATACTTGTTTACCTAACACATTGGGTGTTACTGGCGGATTATTTTCATAATCAAAAGTACATTTATTGGCGCGAGCTGCTTCTATGCTTACTAAGGTTTTTCGGTTACCTTGGGCTAAGCGTTTTTCACGCATGACATCGTATTCTTGATAATGTTCATCGATACAGTTTTGGCGAGTCTTGTCGCTAATAAGTTTTGTAACGATAGGCACACTGCGTGAAGCATCAGCCACATAAAGAGCACCGTGTTCATAGTGTGGTGCAATTTTTACCGCCGTATGAATTTTAGAACAGGTTGCGCCGCCAATGAGCACTGGAATATCAATATTTTCACGCGTAAAGGCTTTAACGTTGTGCACCATTTCATCAAGTGATGGTGTAATAAGCCCAGATAACCCAATGACATCGGCGTCGTTTTCTTTCACGCATTTAATAATGTCTTCAACGCTTACCATCACGCCCAAATCAAAGACTTCATAACCATTACACTGCAATACAATACCAACAATGTTTTTACCAATGTCGTGAACATCGCCTTTTACTGTAGCCATCACGACTTTACCGTTCGATTGGCCCGGTGTTTTCTCTTCTTCAATATAAGGGTTCAAATAAGCAACGGCTTGTTTCATCACCCGTGCTGATTTAACCACTTGCGGCAAAAACATTTTACCAGAGCCAAATAAATCACCCACGATGTTCATGCCATCCATTAATGGCCCTTCAATAACCTCAATCGGTTTATCAAACATAACGCGCGCAGCTTCGGTATCTTCAACAATGTACTCGGTAATGCCTTTGACTAACGAGTGGGCAAGGCGTTTTTCAACAGGCAGTTCACGCCATGATAAATCTTGAACATGAGTTTTCGATTTTGAACCGGCATTACGATATTCTTCGGCCACATCGAGTAGTTTTTCAGTGGCATCATCACCGTGATTTAAGACTGCATATTCCACAGCGTCTTTAAGATCTTTTGGAATGTCATCGTAAATGGCTAATTGCGCGGCATTAACAATACCCATGTTCATGCCCGCTTGAATAGCGTAATACAAGAACACACCGTGAATAGCCTCACGGACTGGGTTATTACCACGGAATGAGAATGATACGTTTGACACACCGCCTGATACACCAGCGTGTGGCAAGTTTTCGCGAATAAAGCGGGTCGCTTCAATAAAATCTACCGCGTAGTTGTTATGCTCTTCAATACCCGTCGCAATGGCGAAAATGTTCGGATCAAAAATAATATCTTCTGGCGGGAAACCGACTTTTTGGGTTAACACATCATAAGCGCGCTGACATATTTCAACTTTTCGCTCATACGTATCTGCTTGACCATCTTCATCAAACGCCATCACGATAGCTGCCGCGCCATAACGTTTAATCAGCTTGGCTTGATAAATAAACTGCTCTTCACCTTCTTTTAGTGAAATTGAGTTAACAATACATTTACCCTGCACACATTGCAGGCCTGCTTCAATAACGTCCCATTTTGATGAATCAATCATGATAGGCACTTTAGAAATATCAGGTTCTGACGCAATAAGGTTTAAAAAGCGCGTCATCGCGAACTTGGCATCAAGCATGCCTTCATCCATGTTGATATCGATGATTTGAGCGCCAGCCTCTACCTGATGTAGCGCAACTTCTAATGCCGTGGTGTAATCTTCTTCTTTAATTAGGCGTAAGAAACGCGCTGAGCCGGTTACGTTAGTACGTTCACCGACATTGGTATACAGCGAGTCTTTGAAAATGTTGTAAGGCTCTAATCCTGACAGGCGACAAGCCACTTCAATCTCAGGCAGTTTTCGCGGCGCTAAGTTTGCTAATTTGTCGCTAATTTTTTTGATGTGTAGTGGCGTGGTACCACAACAGCCCCCAACGATATTTAAAAAGCCACTTTGCGCCCATTCATCAATGTAACCAGCCATTTCAATCGCATCAAGATCATAACCGCCAAATTCATTCGGTAAACCCGCATTAGGGTGCGCGCTGACTGGGAATTCACTTAAGCGAGATAATTCTTCAACATATTGACGTAATTCGCTTGGTCCCAACGCACAGTTAAGACCAATTGAAATAGGCTCAACATGACGCAGTGAATTATAAAAAGCTTCAGTCGTTTGTCCGGTTAGGGTACGGCCAGAAGCATCGGTAATGGTGCCTGAAATCATTACGGGTAGCTTGTAACCCAATTCTTCAAACACGCTCTCCACCGCAAACAAACAAGCCTTGGCATTTAAGGTATCAAAGATAGTTTCCACCATAATGATGTCACAGCCACCTTCGATTAAGGCGTGGGTTGATTCGCTATAGGCTTCAACAAGTTGATTAAAGGTGATATTTCGAAAACCCGGATCGTTAACATCGGGTGAAATACTACAGGTACGGTTAGTAGGTCCTAACACACCTGCCACAAAACGGGGCTTATCTGGCTCTGTCACCGCAAATTCGTCGGCGACTTCACGGGCAATTCGGGCTGAAACGGTGTTAATCTCACGCGCAATGGACTCCATTTCATAATCCGCCATTGCGATAGTCGTTGCATTGAAGGTATTGGTTTCAACAATGTCAGCACCAGCAGCGAAATATTGACGATGGATGTCTTTGATAGCCTCGGTTTGGGTTATTGATAATAAATCGTTATTGCCCTTGATAGAACAAGGCCAATCTTTAAAACGTTCACCGCGAAAGTCTTCTTCGCTAAAATCATGGCCTTGGATCATCGTGCCCATAGCGCCATCAAGAATCATAATACGATTTTTAAGTATTTCTTCTATTTGACTTTTTTGTTGACTCGCTTTTAAAACCATAACAATAACCCTAATACCAAACCTAACTACAGACGTTTAGACGTCTAAACATGTTTGTCATACTACAACGGTTACTCACTGATGACGAGTGTTATTTGCAATAAGTTCCAATTCGACATTTTGAATGCGGCCTAGGATGATGAGTTATCGGGGTATAGACCCGTAATCAATAAAGTGGCGCTTCGATAGCCTCAATCCCATTAGCTAGATGTTGCTCAATCGCTTGCCTTGTATTCATATCATAAATTCCGATATGTTCAATGGCCATATTGTGCGAACTAAATACTGTGTGTTGTCTTGCAGGGAATTGGTAATTTCGTTAAGGCTAATAAAGAAATTACCAATTTATATTGATTGAAAAAATATCAACACACATCTAGATGATGAGTGAATATTTAACGTTTGAATAGTGCTAGAGACAATGAGACTAACAAGATATTAGTCCCTAACCACAATGACCAATAAACGAGAATAATTGATGAGGGTAGCAATTGCGTAGCAATGACCAAAGAGATTAATACTCCACTCCAGCCTAACCAGGTAAATATTCGTTCGCCAATTGTCGTAATTGGTTGGCTAAAGCATCCTTTAAAATGTTTATTCATCGCTAATGACAAACAGACAATGGCCATCAATTGGATCGTATAAGAAATGAGCATCATGCTCTCCTCTTAGTATATAAATATAAGGTAAATGCCATGACTGCTGTACTTATAAACAATAAGTTAACCCCCAAATAATTAAAATTGGCAAATTGTAGTGCGTCTAAGAAATAACGTGGTTCGATTAACACGTCGATAATAGGCAGCGTCAAATAGGCTCCAGCCATTATTAATAATAACTTAGGCCACAAACTCTCGATATGTTTAACATGACAACACACAATAACTGCTAGCCAGCATACAATAAAAGTCACTATTTCTAGTTCTGCACGATAGGCTAATGTGGCAGGAATTAAACGGTTGGCGAAGAAATAACCTGCGATAGCCAGCGGTAAACCTGCCAGTACATCAATATTGAGTTGTTGGACAATATGATGGCCTCGATGGCGTTTTTTAGTTTTTTCTAGTCGTTTATTGAGCCAAATAATTAAACCGCTTGCGATTAAGAAAGTTCCTCCTATCCCCATTAGAAACATAATAAAACGAAGTAATGGCGGTGCAAACTCTGCCTCATGAAGGCCTATTAAGACCCGTTCAAATGCCAAAGAAATTGATTCTTCATCACTGTTTTTTTCAAATAATAAATGGCCGTCAATAGCACTAAAAACAAGTGATTGATTACTCGATGATAACGTACCTTCATCTTGACGGATGAACGTAATCGTTCCAGCCACATCATAAGGCCCGTTAAACACAATACTTTTTATTTTACCGCTCCCCCACAACTTACTTGCAACGTCTAATAATGGCGTGATGTCAGTAATTGGATCGCCGATGACTCCTGTGAGTTTAGGGTTGTTAAACCGTGTTTCCAGTGTCGAAACTAACTGTCGCTTGCCTTGCTCAAAATGATGATTAATGCTCCACGGGTTTGTTGTATTGTTACTCATGATCACACCACTTAAGCAGATCACAAAAAAGAACGGTAACGTCACTATGCCTACTAAGGCGTGAGAGTCTGATAGGGCTTGAGTTAAACGCTTAAATCGCAGGGTAAAAAAATCTTTAAAAAATCGTCGATGTGTAAATATGCCTGAAAATAACGCGACCAACATTACGATAGCAATAGCGACAACAATCACCTCACCAAAGTCATCGAGCATTAAAGAATAGTGAATGTCTGTAAAAAAGTCGGCCCCTTGTGTTTCTCGTGGCATTACCTGTGTAAAATCTGCGACATCTAAAAATAATGTGGTGCGTTTAGCGCGCCTTGAGCGTTCATTGGCCATTGTCACTTGCAGCGCATTGCTACGAGCATTAGGTAAGATAATGCTCCAACGTTTTTTATCTTTTCCTTGCTCATGCAACAGCGAGAATGCTCGCTGAATATGACCATCAGCAATCGTTTCACTTCTATGCTCAGGCTGCATCCACTGCGTAATTTCTGTGTTATAAAAGCTCAAGGTACCCGTCAAAAATATAATAAAGCACAGCCACCCTAATAGCAGTCCAGAGTATGTGTGCAACCAAATCATCGTTCGCCTAAAGCTGCCTTTTACCATGCGCTGATAATCCTCATCGTTAATATCAAATATATACCAATATTTGTCAGTAATAAGATGAGTGTCTGTTTGACTAAAGCGGCGATGCTAGCAGCGCAATAGCTCCAAATAATAAAACCGACATAAAAGAGGTAACTTAGATTTGTTGATAGTAATATTGCTTGTGACTTTTCAATATTAAATAGTAAGTAAAAGATAGGGGAAAACGAAAAGCTAGTCGCAACACAAAATAAATAACCCCCTATCGACGCTATTAGTGTTCGATATAAAATATCTTTATTAAATTCCATGATAGTTAATCCAATAATGTCACCACTGTAATCCATTAAAAGAAAAATGGTTGTAAATGGTAAACGCAATCTTAAATAAAAAAAGCCGAAGAATGCAAAGCATACTTCGGCATCAATTGTTCTAAATAATTAGAATGTATAAGTAACACTCACATCGAGAGAGCGAGGTTCACTCGGTTGAATATCTACGTAACGCATGCCTGCTTGCGCGTGATTTGCGTCAAATAAATTACGTAAAGAAGCGGATGTTTTCCAAGGCCCTGTTACATAGCTAGCACCCATATCTATTTCTGTGTAAGCAGGTAATGTCATCCCTTTAGTAAAATCACTGCCACCGCCAACGGTACGAACTGTTTCGTGTCGAACGCCAAGGTTGAGATTAATCTCATCATTGAGTTGATAGTTGTTCCAAAGTGCAATGGCATGCTTTGGCGTTCCACTGGCTTGAATTCCTGTGGAAGTACCCTGTGTTGGCGCAGCGTCGGTGTATGCATAGCTCATCGTAGAAGATAAGCGATCTGAGACTTGGTAGCTAATATCTAATTCAACGCCTTTAGAGCGGAAGCTATGTCCATTAAGTTGAATTAAGTGATATTTTTTATCGCTACCAGCTGGCTGACGCTCATATTCATAGCTATTTGATTTATCTAATTGATATAGAGTAATTGAGCTGGTTAAACTGTCATCTAACCATTGGGATTTTATTCCAAGCTCAAGGTTTTTACCTTCGATTGCTTTATAGTTATAACCATCGATTCCATAAAGAGAAATCGTTCTCGCACTAATTGGATCATATGAGCGTGAGTAGGTAGCGAATAGGTTATGAGCATCGTTTAACGCATAAACCGCACCTAAATCCCAAATAGTGTCTGAGAAACTCTTAGAGTAAACATCTACAGAATCATCACGTTGGGTACGAGTTTCTTCACGTTTTTGATTAACATAAGCAAGTCCTAACACGAGGTTAAAGCTATCAGAAAGCGCAATATTATCTCGCACAAAAATATTTAAATCTTTTGTTTTCAAAGGGTCTCTGGATTCTACAAGTAAATCTGAAGGGATCGCGCCAATGGTTTGCTGGGATGGATCAGCCGCATTGATCTGGTTCGCGCCCTTGGCTAAATCTTCATCTTGTGAGCTCGCACGATACTTTGCGTTCATATCACGATAATTAGCACCAATGAACAACTGGTGTTCCATACTAGCAATGCTCATTTTTCCATCTAACGTGACATCTAATAGCTTATATTTTTGATCTCCGCTTGTTGCAGTCCACAAACGCTCAACCCACTCGGCACCAATGTTTGGTACTTCCTCGCCTTGATCGTTAGTGATCAAATTAATGTCGTCGTCGATCCGTAAATCCATCGCTCGTGATTTTGATTTACCTTGCTTATATTTTGCAGTTAGCTCCCACTCGTCATCTAACTGGGTTTCGGCGATGAATAAAAAGCTGCTTACTTTGTTACTGCCCTTGTCTAAATGACTGCCATAATAAGCGTCACGGTTTACTGGTTTACCAAACTCTGTAATTGAACCGGTGAAATAGCTTTCATCGAAGACACCATCTACTTCACCAGTTCCGCCGGTCTTAAAACGGTCAAGTGACTCATATTTAGCTGTTAATCGCGTGTCTTTGATATGGGTCGATACCAATGAAATATCGACAAGCTTTTCATCAATTGAGCGGCCTTTTTGGAAATATTCACCTGTCGGCGTATATTGTATGATGCTACGATAAAGTAAATCTTCTTGGCCTAGCTGACCAGTGCTATCTAAATAAAAACTAGTATTGTTTCTTGAAAAATACCCGACGTCTCCAGCTAGCCAAGTTTTATTCTTGAGTGAAACCTGTGTCGATGCCTCTTTTTCAGGCATTTTAGTAACAACATTCACCATGCCGCCGGTAATGCCTGAGCCGTACAACAGACCCTCTGGTCCTTTTAAGAACACGACTTCTTCAACATTAAATGTACTTGGTGCGACTGAGCCCCCACCATTTTTTTGACCATGGAGTGAACGTAAACCATCAACCATAATATTTGATAAATTACTGCTCACACCCCGAGAAATAAAACTCTGCTGGCCTGGACCTGCGATATTAAACCCTGCAACGTAATCAAACGCTTTACGAATATCCTCAACGCCACGTTCAACTAATATATCATCGTCTAAAATAGTAACAGAACGCCCCAAGTCCTTTAGTTCTATATTGACCTTACTAACATTTTTAGTGCTCTTATTTAGTGCGTTATTCGCGCCGTTTTCAACAATCGTCTTAACAAGTGTTTGGGCTGTATCATTAGATGCTATAGGATTAGCAGCAACGCCTGCAGCTAACAGTGACGTTGCTAACAGAGAAAGTTTAAGGTTAAAGCTATTGTGGGGGGTCATTATGTGTTCCTTTAAGTTTAACTGCGGAAATGATAATTGTTATCATTCGTGATTTTCGCTGGATTCTAACTTATTGGTTGTCACGCAATTGTCACGTCATGCGATAAAGCGTACATAAATAGGCGTGTAAAATGAGGAGAAAGAGAAACGAAAAAATTTCTTTTAGGGTAAATATAGGACATATATGGACGCTCCTTGCTGTCAAGGCATTAGCCTGACTTTTGTGTCGCGTTAGCGGCACAATCTTGTTTTCTTTTAAGCTGTTAATCGTTGAATGAATCTAGTCTAAATGTAATCAGTACCGACATATATTCAGGCTCTATAATTAGAGATATTTCAATTATCTCTGACCTCTAATAATAAATTTTTGACTGTCCCATCTTTGCTTGAAACATAATGCCAAACGCGCTTTTGTATAAAGGATCTTGAAATGAGTAATGCAAAACCTAACCAGCCGATTAGATCTATTAATACATCTAAATTTAATCTCACGATGAACGGCCAAACAACAGAAATGGATTTTGGTTTTTCATTCTCTGCTGGTGAGATACTATTTAATGAAAATAAAATTTGTTTATTTCAAGATGATTATGAGTCCAATCAGCCCCTATTAGGGAAGATGTTTGATCTAAAAGGTCAATTAATTTGCGACATCCCGTTTCCACAATCACCTTACCCTAGTCATGTCAAAATCGCTTTTTATTGGTGCAGTTATCACCAAGGTAATATCCACATTAATTTCGTAACTGATACGTCAAACTATCGTGATTTTGGAGTGTCGTTTGATATAAACACACAAAAGTTTGATATTCCTCATCCAACTAGGTGAATTATTTTTTAACTTAATACTAAAGGTACTATCTGATAGTATTTTATTAAGAAAAATCTAGTTTTTCATTATGGGTCATAAGCATAATTAACCAAATTATAATAAGAGGTTATTTTAGCCGACGCTCAAGTTCATCTGCTATTTCTTGCATTGTAGTGGTCAACTAATATTGGTCACTGATTTGTAAGAATTCCAGTATCGCTGTTCTGACTCATTTGGTGTTAAACCACCATTATGCTGATAAGGTCTGACTTTACTGTAATACCCAGTTATATAATTCACGGCAGCAGCATTTGCTTGCACTAAAGATTGATAGCCGACTGTTGGCATCCATTCTGTTTTAAAACTTCTAAAAAATCGCTCCATCGGCGCATTATCCCAACAGCTGTCTCTTATACACATCTCCGAGCCCACGAGACTAGGCATGATCTCGTA
>CAJXRU010000133.1 GCA_913060565.1 uncultured Gammaproteobacteria bacterium
ATAAACCGTTGCCGGTTTTCAAGACCGGTGCATTCGACCACTCTGCCATCTCTCCAGCGCGGTGTATAATATAGAAACCAATTTTCATTGCAAGCGAATTTCGTTAATAATTAAAAAATATAAACTATTTGATTATTTTACGGTCAACCACATACAAAGTGGCTATGTCATATTATGACATTTGAAAAGTTATGCTATAGTCACCTCAACTTTCAGATTACAATTTGTAAAAAACGGAGTCTTTATGGAACAACGTACTACTTATAGCGCAGCTCAAGAGTCTGCACTACAAACTAACAAAGTATTGAGAAATACTTATTCTTTATTAGCAATGACACTAGGCTTTAGTGCAATTACTGCGTTTATTAGCACGCAAATGCAATTAGGTACTATTGGTTACTTCGGTTTCTTAATTGCAGGTTTCATTAGCTTGTTTGTCGTTCACAAAAAAGCTGACACAGCTCAAGGTCTATTTTGGGCGTTTGTCTTTACTGGTTGTATGGGAATGGCGTTAGGTCCTATCTTAAACCGTTACTTAGCAATGCCTAATGGCGGCGAAGTAATTATGCAAGCACTTGGTGGCACAGCATTAATCTTCTTCGGTCTTTCAGCTTATGCTTTAACGACTAAGAAAGACTTCTCATTCATGGGTGGTTTCCTAAGCGTTGGTATTCTAGTTGTTGTTGTTGCTGCAATCGCCAACATCTTCTTTGCTATTCCAGCTGTTAGCCTTGCTCTTAGCGCTGCTATCGTATTATTAATGTCAGGTTTCATCTTGTACGATACGTCACGTATCGTTAATGGCGGCGAAACTAACTACATTCGTGCAACAGTTTCTTTATACCTAAACATTTACAACTTATTTATTAGTCTTCTGAGCCTAATCGGCGCAAGCGACGATTAATTTGTTGACCTAAATGTATGATAACAGCGTTATTGATTTCTCATGTAGCGCTGCTACACATCGAAATAAATGCCTAGTTCTAATCCATTTATTTCTCAACAAATGGTCATAAAATTAAATATATTGTTATAATAGCCTCGCTCTGCGGGGCTTTTTTATAACTGAATTTTACGGAATATTGATGTCTTTAAATTACGTGCTGGTCATTAATAGTGATATTACACAGCAAGGTAGCTACAGCGGTTACCAGTTTGCGTGTGAATTATTAAAACAAGGCCACCAGATCAGCCAAGTATTTTTCTATCAAGGTATTAGCAATACCAACGGCTTAGTGTCTATCGTTTCTGATGAGGTCAACCTTCTCTCTTTGTGGCAATCGCTGGCAACAGAACATAAAGTGCCACTGATTAGTTGTATTTCAGCCTCGTTGCGACGCGGCGTAGCAGACGAACAAGTAGCTCAAGAGCAAAAGCTCATGAACCATAACCTTGCTGATGGTTTTGAATTGGGCGGTCTTGGTGAATTTGTAACGGCCTCAGCACAGGCCGACCGTCTCATTCAGTTTTAGGAACAGTTATGCAATCTCTCGCTATTATTAATCAATCAGCGCCCTTTGGTAATAACAACTATCGTGAATCGTTAGATATGTTATTGGCAAATGCCAGTTACGACCGCCCTGTTGCCCTGTTTTTTCAAGGTGATGGTGTGTATCAATTACTAGGTAACACCAAGGCAACTTTGACAGGTAATAAAGATTTAACCAAAACATACGGCTTGTTGGAGTTATACGATATTGAAGAGGTATTTGTGTGTAGTGACTCGCTTCAGTTACGCAATATCGATGCAGATAGCCTTTCAATCGACGTGATTTCTTTGGATAACGCGCAATGGTTTGAAAAACTTGCTTCTTATGATCAATCAATGAGTTTTTAATATGTTAATTATTGCGACCCAAAGCCCCTTTACAAAGGCATTGCCACCAGTCCAAAAAGACGCAACGCTGATATTAACCCAAGATGCGGTGATTGCTGCGACACTGCCTGATGCTTTAGCGGATTACCGCACCGTTTATGCGCTTGAAAGTGATATTAAAGCCCGTGGACTTATCGATCACAGTTCACCTAATATTCAAGTGATTGACTTAGCAGAGTTTGTTAAACTCACCGCCAAGCATAAACCTTTAGTAAATTGGTAAGATCATGAGCAGCGGTATTCATTTTAACGGTAAAGATTACGACGTAGACAAGCACGATTATTTAGTTAATCTCGATGATTGGAATGACGACATTGCAGTGCATATTGCTTCGCTTGAAGAGATAACGCTGACTGAAGAACATTGGCAAGTCGTGCGCTTTATTCGCAATTTCTACCTCGAATTTGATACCAGCCCAGCGGTGCGCATGTTAGTCAAAGCCGTCGCCAAAGAATTTGGTCCAGAAAAAGGCAACAGCCGCTACCTGTATAGCTTGTTCCCAAAAGGCCCAGCTAAACAAGCCACTCGCATTGCAGGGTTACCTAAACCAGCGAAGTGTATTTAAATACAATCTATACTCACAATAAAGCGATATGCACCGTAATAAGTTGAACGACTATTATCGTTTATCTTCAATGAATTTCGTACCGACTGGAGAAAGTAGGGTATAAATTCAAATTAAAAGACTAAAGTACTACACACTTTCTATTATTGAACTATTATTAATGCACTTATCTTTTGCTTAGCAGCAACATAGCTTTTGCAGCCAAAGGAACCAATGATGTTAGTCGATACAGATGAACGTTTACGTCTAGATGAAGTACTTAAATACAACCTGTCTTTTGATACTCCCGAAGAAAGTTTTACCGAACTGGCTGAAATTGCAAAATACTCACTAAACGTTCCCATAAGTGGCATTAGCATTGTTGATGACCATCATATTTGGTTGAAAGCTAGGGTCGGTGTTGATATTTCATGTCTAGCACGGGAAGGCGCTTTTTGTTCTTATGCGGTCGAATCGAACCATGAGACCTACATTGTAGAAGATACCTTAAAAGACGCATTATTTGTGAACAACCCACTTGTTGTCGACAATGGTATTCGCTTTTATGCGGCAGCTGTTTTAAAGAATAAACAAGGCTTTAACATTGGTACTCTGTGGATCATGGATACCGAACTTCGTACTCTTTCGCCGAAAGAGCTGACGATTCTCAATAGCTTAGCATCTCAGGCCATTCGCCTTCTTGATTACCGATATACCAATCTGATTACCAATTTACCTAATCGCGCAACATTTACGACACAGCTGCAAACCTTTATTAACGAATATGTGGAAGACTCAAGTAAGTCTTGCGCTGTAGATGCTCTTATCGGAGTTATTCATATTCGCAATATGGACGTCATTGAAAGCATCGTGGCAAGTCATTCTAGCTCACAGATCCAGATTTTAATTGCAGAACGTATCGCTCAGTCCTTCAAGCT
This sequence comes from uncultured Gammaproteobacteria bacterium, assembly GCA_913060565.1. GTDB lineage: Bacteria > Pseudomonadota > Gammaproteobacteria > Enterobacterales > Psychrobiaceae > Psychrobium. Next base: position 3,360 of record CAJXRU010000133.1, read on the forward strand.
AAGGCATATATTGGCGCATTTGGATAGTGATTTATATGCATTTGTGGTGGAAGGCGGCACGGAGGAAACTTATCAGGAAGAAATAGACGGTCTAACAGAGGTTTTGTCAGAATCTATCGCATTAGATGATTATCAAGCACCGTTATCTGTCTCAATAGGATTAGTCGAATGCCCTGCCCATGGCATTAACGCATACTCTTTACTTACTCAGGCAATCACTGTTGCTAAAGGCTCCAGAGAGCACAAGCAAGGTGTGCGTACTAAACGTTGCTCTCGAATTTCAAACTCGGAATACATTAAAGAATTACACGAAGACATAAATCGCTACAGTGATGGCACGGCGGTTACGCCGTTTTATCAGCCGCAGGTTGATGTCGAAACAAATACGATTATTGGTTTTGAAGCATTAGCACGGTGGAAAAACGCCAAATTAGGTATCATCCCACCCACAAACTTTATCCCCATTGCAGAAGATTCAGGTTTAGTCATTGCTCTAGATTTATTTATCTTAAAGACCGTGTGTTGTGATTTAACGAAATGGCAAAGCCAAGGGTTTAAATTAGTCGATATCTCAGTTAATTTTTCCCGAACTACGCTGCTTTCCAAAGGATTAATATCGGTGGTGGATGATATTATTTCAGCGAATGATAGCGTCCGTGAATTTATAAAAATAGAAATTACCGAATCTACGATGCTGGATGAATCAGATCCAGCAGGCGAACGTGTTAATAGCCTACGAGCGCTGGGTTTACAGATTTCAATTGATGATTTTGGGACGGGATTTTCTAATTTATCGACGTTGAGATTACTAAAATTTGATCAATTAAAAGTCGATCGCCAATTTGTACACAATATTTCTAAATCTAGCCAATTGGCAGAGCTGTTTTCATTTATTCAAAATATCGCCTCTTTGTTCTCGGTGAATCTAATGTGTGAAGGAATGGAAGATGAAGAAGACATTGAGATACTCATTTCAAAAGGCTGCCGTTATATGCAAGGTTGGTATTTCAGTAAAGCAATACCAGATTATAAAGTCGCAAAATTACTTAAAAATATTGATATAATTTCAGGCTCAGATAACAGTTCAGACTACCGACAATTGGCTGACAATATTCGAAAGATTTGCGACACTGGCGCCATTTAATTCATTAAAGTGCCACTATTTAATCTAACCATCACGGAAGCTTGCTTTGAAAAGTGAATCAAATAATATCAATGTTTTAGGAGTTTTATTAAACGGCGGTCAATCGAGGCGTATGCGAACTGACAAAGGTATGCTTAGCATTGACGGCTTGACCAACGTTGATCGCGTGCATGCTTTACTCAGTCAATGTCAGGTCACTGAAGTAATCACCTCAGGTCAACAGGAAGATTCAATTGCTGACTTATACCCGCAAGGTGGTCCACTATCGGGTATCCTCAGCGTTATTTTAGCAAAACGACCTGCTGCCATTGTTGCTGTTCCAATTGATATGCCGTTACTAACACCAAAAGCAATTAATGCATTAATCAAACAGGGTTTAGCGCATCAAAAAGCCTGCTGTTATGAGTCGTATAGCCTGCCGGTTTTTATACCTGTCACGGATTTACTTATCGATACTTTAACTGGTGAATTTGAAAGTGAGCGGTATCAACAAGATGGTAAGGGTCCGTCGTTTAGGTATCTGATGAGTAAAATTGGTTGTTGTTATTTACCCGCCGTCGGCTCTCACGAGCTCATTAATACCAATACGCCACAGGAATGGGACAACGCGGTGAGATGCCTAGAGCAACGCCCATAAAAAACCGAGAATGCTGCAAAGCATTCTCGGTTTATGACACTTCATTTATATATTAGAAATCGAATTTGTAACCAATAAGAATTTTGTCGGCTGCTTGATATACTTGCTCAGCTTCATCGCCCCAAGCACTATATTCAGCGTAGAACGAACCTGCTTTGTGCTGATAAATCACATCAACAATAAACTGATTAGTATCTACCGTAACGCCACTTGGTGAATCCATTGAGATATCAGCAAACGTTACTTGGTATTGCATCTTACCCACTTTGTAACCAGCGTAAACTTCTGCCACTTTTTCTTCTACCGTTTCGCCGCCAGCTGCTAAGCCCTCGTAGAAACGTAAATCGCTAGAATCTTGATAACGAGCAGCAAGACTCAATTTATCTTTATTGTAAGCAACTTGCACAGCGTCAACTTTGTTATCGCCAACCATGCCTGTTAGATCATAACGTGATGCAGACACAGTCACATTGCCAAATTTATATTTAGCCGCAATGTTATAGCCCACTAGCGCTTCCGCATCTTTACCAGCTGCGTCAGATTTAACATCGCCGTTGTTGGTTACCGCCATAAAGGCTGCTTGGAAACCGTCAAAATCAGGCGTCATGTATGTAATTGCGCGATCAGGACGTAAATATTCGATGTAATGTCCGTTGCCAGCGGCATCCTTTGCGTACAAGCCATAACGGTGAGTATGACAAATAACGCCAGATGGCTCATTTGTACAACCCGCAGATTCGTCAATATCAGCAAAAATATCAACCGCATTGTCGGTAAAGTTCCAGTGTGGAGAATACTGTTTACCGATTAGTACAGAACCGAAATCCCCTTCTAGACCAACATTTGCTAAACGAGCGCGATTATCATTACCAGCAAACGAACCATCGTCAGTGAATAGTCTGAATTCGAAGTTATAATTTGCTTTGATCCCGTCAGCAATCTCAGTGCTCCCGTAAGCACCAATTCGTGAATAGTTGTCCTTGTATTCAATGTTATCTTTGTTCGTATCTTGGATCTGCACTCGGATACTGCCATACCAATTGAACAGTTCACTATTTGCTTGGGCCATTGTTGGAACCATTAAGGTTGCCATCAAAGCAATACCACTACGTAACTTCATACTATTATTCTCCACTGTAAATGATGTTATTTCGCGGGCAATTAATGTTTACTAATGAACATTAATTGCACCGCAGATAACGTTTTAATTTATTATTCTTCACTTGCGGTAACGATATAATCATTAGAATCATGCGACAGGAAATCAGTTAAGTTAATCATTACATAAGACAATCTTATTGACCTCCTATGCATGTTATAACAAATTGATAATTAACATTAAAATAACAATTGGTTAAAAATATTTCTCAAATAGATTGGTTATTAAAAGAACTTTCAACTAGATAAGGAAAACTTATTAGATCTAGCATTCTCTTTGCCCTATAAAGTGCCCACTCAACCTCTTTTATCTGGTTTTACATGTTCGAATTGTCGATACAAATGCTCGCAATAGCCTTTGTGGTAGTGTGTTTAGGCGCCATTTTACAAACGTTGTCCGGTTTTGGTATGGCATTGCTTGCCGCTCCGATTTTAGTACTCATTGACAGTGAGTTTTTGCCTGCGCCGATTTTAGCGTTAGGCTTTGTGCTTTCATTATTCAATGCCACCCGCTTAAGAGCACATCTCGACATTGCCCCTATTGGATATGCATTAGTCACCCGAGCTATCGGCTCAGTACTTGCTATTGGTTTATTGAGTATTATGTCCATTGACTGGTTGATCACAGGATTTGCGGTATTGATTATTGCAACCGTTGCGTTAACTCTAAAGACCGTAAACATCCAATATAGTCGCCGCAATATGATGATTGCTGGTTTTTTATCCGGCGTTATTGGCACAACGACTTCTATCGGTGGACCACCTGTGGCTATGGTATTGCAAAATAGTCCTCTGCAACAGGCAAGAGCCCAGTTGAGTTTGTTCTTTTTAATTTCAACATTTATGTCGTTGATTTTACTAAGTGCGACGGGTAACTTTTCAGCACATCAGCTAGAGTTGACGGCGTTTTTATTACCAGCGTTGGTGATTGGTTTTGTTTGTGCAAACGCGATGTCAGCGTATTTTAAACCTCAATACTTTAAGCCGTTAATCAACATTGTGTCAGTCGTGGCGAGCCTATTCTTGCTCGCCAAAACTTGGGTTATTTAACGCTAATCATGATGAGGAGTTCTGGGATCAAGTTCACTCGCACTTGATATGACAGAGCCCTGCATTACAAATTGCTCTTGCTCGTCAATTGGCAGTGCACTGCGTGCTGTCATTCTGATAACAACGAATACTGCTAATAACAATTGAATGACTGCAATGACGTAAAACAACATGTCATTGTGAAACCACGCCATCATCAAGGAGGTTGAATACGGGCCGATAATTCCGCCGATTGCAAACGCCAAAATTAAACAACCCATCGCAGATACCATTTCATGCCCTTCTAGCTTGTCAAAGGTTTCCGAAATGCTAAGCGGATAGGTACAAGCAATAATGCCAGCCGTTATTGCTGTCGCTATATACATTGGCACATGAAACCGGCCATTTGCAAAAAGAACTACGGCAATATCTGCCAACGCTGAGACGACTAGCATTGCGAAGAGGACGCGACGTCTATCAAATCTATCTGATAAGTAACCAATCGGGAATTGCAGCACGAACGCGCCAAAAATCGCTGCTCCCATGTACCAAGATAGCGATAGTTGGGTAATGCCATAAGTCTGACTAAAAACAGGCAACAAGTTAAATAACGCCGAATAAATAATGCCGGACACTAAACAGCAAATTAACCCCAGCGGTGAACGGTTAAACACTGTTTTTAATTTCATAATTTGAGTATCAGATACGACAGGACCTGGATGTCGACTAAGCACAATAGGAATTAACGCGCCGCAAAACAACATACCAGCGATGACGAACAGTGATGGATCTGATGGCGTGGTAATATTCATAAAGAATTGACCGCCAAACAAACCCGCTAACACCACCGCGTTATAAACCGCTAATACTTTACCGCGTGTTTGACTAGTCGAGCTACCACTCAACCAGCTTTCCATTGCTGTAAAAGCACAGGCGTTACAAAAACCCAATAAAACACGCATCAGAGCAAAAACAAGGGTACTGGATGAGAAACTACACGCCAAAATACATAAAGCCGCCAACGCAACACAACCAGCAAACATTCGAATATGCCCTGCTCGCTTAACCAGTTTTGCGCTATACAGCGCGCCAATAAGCAAACCGACGAAATAGAGGGATAACACGAATCCTATCGTATCCGGTGCAATACCTTGCAAATTCATTGACACAGGTACCAGCACATTGATGAGTCCATTACCCAGCAACAAAATAAAGCAGCTGACAAATAGTGGTATTAATGACTGTATTAACTGGCGCATCGCATCCCTCTTTACATTCTTTCCAAACCAAAAAAGCCAGCGTTAAGCTGACTTTTCAATAAGTTTATTCAGGTGTTACTACGGAACCGCAGCATAAGCTACAACTTCACACAGCATTTCTTCACGAGCCAAGCCTGCCACGATCATTGCTGCACGATTTGGAAAAGGTGCATTGAAGTATTCTGCGTACACTTTATTAAACACTGGTAGCTGAGAACGATCTGTTACATAAATAAGTACTTGCGTCACATCATCCATAGTCAGGTTTGCCGCTTCAATCGTGTGCTTGAAATTTTCCATCGTCTGGCGAGCTTGTGCTTCAATACCGCCTTCTACTACATTGCCTTGCTGATCGATTGGGATTTGTGCCGTTGATAGTTGCCCATTGGCGATAATAGCCCACTCAAGTGGCGCTTTTGATGCGAATAACTCAGTTTTTACGGGTGTTTTCATAATAAATCTACTTTTTCGTTGAGATAAGCTAGGCATTAATCGTCGAGAGAGAGCGAGAAAATTAATGCCTTGCGGGTTTACAGATAAAGATTAAAGACCTTGTTCAATCGCCATTTTCTTAGCGATTTGCGGTGCAGTCCAAAGTGATGGCAATAATACTAGCGACACGGGTACAGCGGTCACAACAATAAACGATTGCAGCGCTGAAATACCGCCGTCACCAATTGAGATAAGGATTGCTGCCGTAACCCCCATCATTAAGCCCCAAAATACGCGAATACCTGGTTGTGGGTCGTCATTACCTGTCATTACCATTGATACTGAATACGTCATGGAATCGCCTGTCGTCGCCACAAAGACCGTTGTAAGTATCAAGAACAATACAGAGATAATGAAGCCTAACGGCAACTGTTCAGTAATGGCTAGCAATGCGGCAGGTAAGTTAAAGCCTGTAAATGGACCAGAGATAACTCCGGGTGTTTGTAGCTCAAAGAATAAACCAGAACCACCAACGATAGTGAACCAGAAACACGTGATAACCGGAGCAACAACAGAGATTAATAGCACCATTTGACGAATCGTTCGGCCACGTGAAATACGTGCAACAAACATAGCCATTAACGGACCGTAACCTAAGAACCAACCCCAGAAGAACACAGTCCACCAGTCTAACCAACCTGGATTAGCGCGGAATGTTGCCATTGGAATAAAGTTATCAAGGTACGAACCAAATGAATGTAGGTAGCTATCGATAATAAAGGCGGTAGGGCCAAAAACAAGAATAAAGGCCATGAGTCCAACCGCTAGTATGACATTAAAACGGCTTAGAATTTGGATACCTTTAGTGACACCAGAAATAGCTGATAACGTATAGATACCAATTAGACCGACTAAAATCGTCACTTGAGTGGTGTAGGTATCTGGAATACCAAAGAGCTTTTCAAGACCAAAACTTACTTGTAAGCCAAGAAAACCGATGGGACCAACAGTTCCCGCCACTACGGCTAATACACAACATGCGTCAACAATAGCGCCAAATGGACCGGTCATAACCTTGTCACCAAATACAGGGGATAGCAATGTACGAGGTTTTAGCGGTAAGCCCTTTTCATAATGAAGGTGCATAAATACGATGCCTGTTAAGCTACCTAAAATAGCCCACGCTAGAAACCCCCAATGCATAAAGCTTTGAGATAGCGCGTTGTATGCGGCTTGTTTAGTGCCCGTTTCACCGCCAAATAATGGTGGTGGAGACGTGAAATGTGCCATTGGCTCAGCAGCAGCCCAAAAAACACCACCGCCAGCAAGCAAGGTACACATGATGATACATATCCACTTAAAGGTGGACATTTCTGGTGCCTTTATCCCGCCTAAGATCACAGAGCCAGTTCGGCCAATAGACAGATAAATACCAATAACAAATGTCAGCAGTAACAACACTTGCCAATAGGCACCAAAGATTTTGGTTGAATAAGAAAACGCGGTACTCACCCAGCTCGACATCATTTTAATGTCGTATAACGCTAGCACCACAAACAACATGAGCACACCACCACTGATTAGCAGCACCGGAATATCGACATTGTCGAACATTTTCTTTTGTATTTTGCCACCGCTGTCTTGTGCAACGGCTTGCGCAGTATTACTGGTCATACATAACTCCTACTGGGTTATTGGTTATTTTTGTTTTTATTTATACCCAAACTACCTAACTCATTATTAAGTGGTTTGAGTATAAAAACTAGCGATATTCAATCGCTAGTTAATAGGGTCTGTTGAACTTTCAAGGTAGTTTTTGCAGCAATTTGTTTGGGTTTTCTACAAGGCAGAGCCTATGTGGTGTAGCT
>CAJXRU010000134.1 GCA_913060565.1 uncultured Gammaproteobacteria bacterium
TGCCTAGTCTCGTGGGCTCGGAGATGTGTATAAGAGACAGTCCTAGCGATGACAAGAAAGCGCGTATCGCTGCAGCCGTTGCTAAAGCAAAGGCTAAGAAAGCAGCGAGTGAAGCAGCTACAGAAACTGATGCAGATAACACAGAACGAAACCTTGACGTCGCGCCTTTTGAACAAGGTATCGAACCGCAAACTCAAGAACAAACCGACGATCCCGCAGCTGCCAAAAAAGCGCGCGTCGCTGCAGCTGTTGCCAAAGCGAAGGCTAAAAAAGCCGCTCGCGATTCACAAACAAACGATAAATAGGCACCGATAATATGTTTTTATCCGTCTCACCATCTCCACACAACTTAGCGCAAGTCGACGTTTCACGCGTTATGCGCGCTGTTGCATTGGCGACAATCCCCGGCATTGTGGCCTTAGTATTCTTTTTTGGCATCGGCAGCTTAATTCAAATCGCGTTGTGTATTAGCGTCGCCTTAGTCAGTGAAGCGTTGATATTAAAAATTCGTCAACGCCCAATTAGTCACGTATTAAAAGATAACAGCGCGCTGTTAACTGGTTTATTACTTGGTATTTCAATTCCGCCGCTAGCACCGTGGTGGATTAGCGTTATCGGTGTGGGTTTTGCCATCATAGTTGCAAAGCAACTATACGGAGGATTAGGCTTTAATTTGTTTAACCCTGCGATGGTGGGTTATGTCCTGTTGCTTATCTCTTTTCCTGTCACCATGACCAATTGGCAAGTGCCACTTGAGTTGAGTCAATATCAACTAGGTGCAGGTGATATTTTTAGCGCAATCTTTACCGGTTTTACCACGACAGGTTTGAGTGTAAATGAGCTTAGGATTAGTGTTGATGGCATCACAATGGCCACGCCATTAGATACACTACGTACCGATTTAAGCCTTGGCCTAACAACGTATGAGAGCTTTACCAAACCTATCTATAACGGCTTTGTCAGCGTTGGCTGGGTGTGGGTTAATTTAGCCTTTTTATTTGGTGGTCTGTGGTTAGTGGCTCAGCGCATCATTCGCTGGCATATTCCTGTTGCTGTGATGGCAACGCTAGCTGTTTGTGCAACCTTAGGCTTCTTAGTGGATCCAGATACTCACGCATCGGCATTTTTCCATCTATTGAGCGGCGCGACTATGTTTGGCGCTTTCTTTATCGCAACCGACCCAGTGACAGCTGCCACCAGCAATAAAGGTAAACTTATATTTGGCGCGATTATCGGTCTGTTGGTTTATGTCATTAGACAATACGGTGGCTATCCAGATGCATTAGCCTTTGCGGTAATACTCGCGAATATGACAGTGCCTGTTATCGATATGTATTCTAAACCATCAAGCTACGGTCACCAGAAAAAACGTCATCCTAAGCAAGGAAGTTCAAATGACTAAAATCATCTCAAAGAACGGCCTTATCCTTGCGGCGTTTGCGTTAATCGTTACAGCCATAGTGACGTTAACTCAGCAGCTCACTAAAGATGCGATAACAAAACAAGAACAACGCTACTTATTGACATTGTTAGAGCAAGTTGTTGAACCGTCAAGTTACAACAACGATCTCGCTAATCAATGTGTATTAGTAACCGCGCCCAAAGTACTGGGCCGCACCACAGCGCAACGCGCTTTTATTGCAAAAAATGATGGTAACCCAGTGGCAATAGCTATTGAAACTACCGCACCCAATGGTTATAACGGCAACATAGACTTGCTAGTTGGCGTTACATTGCAAGGCGAAGTCAGTGGTGTCAGAACGCTTCGCCATACTGAAACACCGGGATTAGGTGATAAAATTGAAATTGCTAAATCATCGTGGATGGACAGTTTTAAAGGCTGGTTTTTGAGTGACAAAAACCAATCACACTGGCGCGTGAAAAAAGATGGCGGTAAGTTTGATCAGTTCACTGGTGCAACTATTACCCCCCGCGCCGTCGTGGAAGCCACGCGTAAAGCCGTCGAATACGTTAATAATCATCAAACCTCAATTCTCCAATCAACCCAAGCATGTGGAGGCCAATCATGAACACCTATGCAGAATTAACATGGCAAGGATTGTGGAAAAATAACCCCGGTTTAGTGCAGCTATTAGGCTTATGTCCTTTACTCGCAGTTACTTCGACCTTAACCAACGCCCTTGGCATGAGTTTAGCGACAATTATTGTGATGGTTGGCTCCAATGCTACTGTGTCCTTGATTCGCCGCTTTATTCCAAAAGAAATTCGCATCCCAATTTTTGTAATGATTATCGCAGGCTACGTAACCTGTGTTCAATTGCTATTTAATGCCTACGCGTTTGGTGTTTATCAGTCATTAGGCATCTTTTTACCATTGATTGTAACCAACTGTATTATCATCGGCCGCGCTGAAGCATACGCCTCTAAAAACGCCCTACTGCCTTCAATCTATGATGGTTTTATTATGGCCATCGGCTTTAGCGCTGTATTGGTTTTGTTAGGCGCGGTGCGAGAGTTATTGGGCCAAGGTACGTTGTTTGATGGTGCACAATTGCTGCTCGGTGAATGGGCTAGCAGTTTACGCATTGAGATTTTTGCCATCGACCAATCATTTTTATTTATTATGCTGCCACCAGGTGCCTTCGTGGCATTAGGTTTTATCCTCGCTATTAAAAACAGTTTAAATAATAAGGTGGAAGCGATGATTGTTCCGCCAGTTGAAGAGAAAAAAATCGAGCGCGCTCGAGTGAGCAAGGTCTAAAGCAAAAGAACAAAAAAGGCACTTGAATGAATATTGCAACAAACACTCAATACAAGACAGTAAGTAAACAAGACAAAGTCGAGGCAATCGTTGAGATCCTCGATGAGCTTTACCCTGAAGTGCCAATTCCGCTTGACCATAGTGATCCTTACACCTTATTAGTCGCCGTTTTACTGTCGGCACAATGTACCGATGAGCGTGTAAACCAGATAACACCGTCCTTGTTTGCTAAAGCTGATAATCCCTACGACATGGTGAAAATGACCATTGATGAAATTAAAGCAATCATCAAACCTTGTGGTCTATCACCAATGAAATCAAAGGGGATCTGGCATCTTTCACAAATGATTATTGAGCTGCACGGCGGGCAAGTACCACAAGATTTCAAAGCCTTAGAAGCGATGCCCGGCGTAGGTCACAAGACAGCCTCGGTAGTGATGGCTCAAGCATTCAATGTACCGGCTTTTCCCGTTGATACTCATATTCATCGATTGCTGTTTCGTTGGGGATTAACCAATGGCAAAAGTGTTGAACAAACCGAGCGTGACGGTAAGCGTCTATTTCCCAAAGAGAAATGGAATAAGCTGCACCTACAAATTATTTACTACGGCCGCGAATACTGCCCTGCTCGAGGCTTCTCATTAGATAAGTGTATTATCACGCGCCAATATGGTCGCAAGAGCTTTATTAACGAAGTGCTTAAAGAACAAGAAAAGAAACTTAAAAAAGCCGCAAAATAACAAAAAGAGCTTAGCCAGTGAATAAAGAAAAGCGTCAACAAATCCTCACTATATTGCGGGATGACAATCCACACCCTGAAACCGAACTCGACTTCTCATCGCCGTTTGAGCTGTTAGTCGCAGTAACCTTATCGGCGCAATCGACGGATGTTGGTGTAAATAAAGCGACCAGTAAGTTATTTCCTGTTGCCAACACGCCACAGACCATTGTCGATTTAGGCATTGACGGACTTGCCAGCTATATCAAGACATTGGGACTATATAACTCCAAAGCCAAAAATGTTCACAAAGCCTGTCAAATGCTAGTAGAGCTTCACGATGGCGAAGTACCAGAAAATCGCGAAGCATTAGAAGCACTGCCCGGTGTTGGCCGTAAAACCGCAAATGTCGTGCTCAATATCGCCTTTGGCTGGCCAACGATCGCCGTTGATACCCACATTTATCGCGTCGCCAACCGCACAAAATTCGCGATGGGTAAAAACGTTGACCAAGTGGAAGAAAAACTCATTAAAGTGATTCCTAAAGAGTTTAAGGTAGACGCGCATCACTGGTTTATACTTCACGGCCGTTATATTTGCACCGCCAGAAAACCAAGATGCGGTGCCTGCATCATTGAAGAGCTGTGTGAGTTTAAAGAAAAAACGGAATATTAATTCTCTTCACAAAATCAAAAATTAAGGTTCACACCTTCCACTGATTAGTTAAGGATTTGTATAGGCTTATAGCGTGGCCAACTCCCGTCAATTAGCGTCTTATATTAGAAGTTGACCAATGCAAAAATCAGGGATGATTTTTGAGTGTTTGCCGCAGGGATGCGGATCAAATACGGTATTGAAAAGTCAATTTATCATTTAAGAATCAACGCTAAATCACGGGTCGCCTTTCTTTTGGTTACTTTTCTTTGGCGACTCAAAGAAAAGTAACTGGTGTGCTTTCGCAAAGTTTCAAAATAACATCTGAATCTAATAAGCACACCACATAATGCCCCAATTTAGAATTTTTCGCTTAACTGATAGGCATCGGGTAATCAAACTTAATGCCCAAACTTAAAGCGGATCCCTGCATTCACAGTAAATCCATCATTACGCGACCAGATATCCGTTGCCCAACGTCCACTTGGCGCTCGCTCTAGCAATAATAGCGATTCGTCCTTTGTTTGACGCACATTCAGTAGATTTTCCGCGTTAATGAAATAACTCACCTTACCAATAGTTATTTGACCAAGTAGCCCTAGGTGCCAGTAGGCATCACTTTTCTCGCGATAAGGATTGCCATCAAGGTGCTGTGTACCAGTGTAGTACGCTTCAAACCCGACAAGGTGGCTACCATGCTCTTCCCACATTAACACCGCACCAGCAGAATGCTTAGGTGTTAGCGTCAGTGGTGTACGGCCGTTGCCTAATTGGTTTTGTTTAGTCGCGTCAGTATATAAGTAACTTCCCGTTAATTTGATATCGTGCCAGCGGTAACGAAGCAGTAATTCTGCGCCGCGAATTTCGCTTTCGCCCGGTGCATTGATAATATTCACTCGTTTGGCTGCAAGACTGTCTAACGGATTAATCACTTCAAGCTCAGTGACATTATCAACATTGGACGCGAATAAAGTCACACTCGCTTCAATATCATCAATCGCATAACTGACATCAATTGATGCTGTCGCTGCCCGCTCTTCTTCAATATCGTTAAGCGGTGCGAGGCGTGATAACCCAGCATCTTCGATATCTTCAATAAACGGTGTTGGTGCAAAGAAGCCTTGACCGTATGAACCTCGAATTGTCCAGCTTTCAGGACTATATAGTATCGATACACGTGGGCTAACCTGTGTGCCGTATTCGCTGTGCCAGTCGGCACGAGCACTCAGTGACATTGACATTTCGTCATTGGCTTGATAGTCAACTTGCGAGAATAATCCCGGTACTTGGTAATCGTAATTAAACTCCACAAAATCTTGCGAATTAAAACGCTCTGATAGATAAGCCGCTCCCAGTAGCCATGCAATTTCATCGTTGTAGCCTGAAATACTCGACTCAAACAGATAGCTCTCATGAGTATCGTTTTCTTCAACAATTCCGTAAACATGGTCGTGCTCTTGTCGCATCGCCGAGCCACGAAAGTTGAGGTTTAGCTCGTCTGCCAGTGGCTGATCGAAGATAAAACCACTATCAAGTCTTAACGAGTCTTGGTTTTGTGCAAATGGATTGCCATCAGCGACAGTGCCTTGCGCCGTCGTGCCACCTTCGCGCTCTTCTTTCATCGCGCCAAAGGTCACATATAAATTAGCGCCGCTGTCGCTCTCCCAATACAAACGCGGACGAATCGTCGCCCGTTGATATTGCGCAATATCATTCCAGCCATCGCTATCGAGATCTTTGTCGGCTTGATTATGTAAGCCAGTAGTAACCGATGCGCTGGTCGATTCATTAATTGGCGAGGCAAAATAAGACGTAATATCTTGGCCACCTTTTGAGGTCGCATTTAATAATACTTCGCCCTCAAACTCATCCGATGGCGTACGAGAAATTAGGTTAATTACACCGCCAAGTGCTGAGCCGCCATATAATGAAGATGCTGAGCCTTTAATAATTTCAACATTGGCCAGATCGGTAGGAGGAATTTGCAACAAACCAATGGAGGCGGTTTGCCCGCCATATAGCGGTAAACCATCGCTAAGTAACTGCGTATAACGGCCATACAAACTCTGTAATCGAATATTGGCACTGCCTAGCGCAGGCGATGTATTTTGCACGCGTACGCCACCAGTTTCGGCCACCAGCATTGAGATGTTGCCCGGTCTCATTAAGGCTTTTTCTTGAACTTCTTCACCGTTGATTATTTCTGTGCGAGTCGCTGATTCAGTGACTATTCGGCCAAGGCGTGACGCCGTCACCTGAATTTTTTCAACTTTTTTCTCGTCGTGATGATGTTCATCTTCACTTGCTGTCGCGATTGTTGGTGCAAGCATCACAGCCAGTGCGATTTTAGAATATTTAGTAAGCATTTTGACCTCTAATAATGCTAATGCCATGCTATTTAATTAATAGCAATGGAATAGCACTGCGAGAATTCGCAGTTATTAATGAATTTTAAATGTTGTTTGGATACCAGGTTGGTATTGAAGGCTTACGCGCTGAATATGGGAGGTCGGTAAAACGATGCGACAAACAAATGTGTTTGCTGGATCGCTGTAGATGTTTTTAATTCACTTAAAAAATCAAATTGTGACATTGAAAAACTGGTAACGAAATAGGCATGTGAGCTACAGGTGTTATCAGGGCAAATGCAGTCACCTGAGCAACAATCTATGTCACAACAATCATCGTCTATTGAGGTATCAGTGTTTTCGTGAGACTCAGCAGAACTGTGCTGCTGAACTTGAGTTGATTGATGAGAGAGTTCGTCCTGCGATGACGCCACATGATAAGCCATCGATTGTCCGGTAAAGGAAATCAACATTAGTATCAATAGGCAGTTGGACAGTGATTTAAACATAAGTATCTCAAACAAAAATCGCCGCTATTGTAGGTGGTTTTATACGATAAGTGAAGCGAACTTAGGGTTTGGTATTAACGTTAATACTTGAAAATTAGTCAGATAAAACTATCTCGTCATAAAACTCTTGTATAATCCCGTCTATAAAAACTAAGAGCTAAATAATCCGGAGAATAATCATGCGTTTTTTACATACAATGTTGCGTGTTGGCAACTTAGAACGTTCAATAGAGTTTTATACGACAGCACTAAAAATGCGCTTGTTACGTCAATCTGAAAATACAGAGTATCGTTATACATTGGCATTTTTAGGCTATGACGACGAAGCAACAGGGACGGTGTTAGAGTTGACCTACAATTGGGACACTAACGAATACAATATGGGCAGCGCTTTTGGTCACCTTGCGATTGGCTGTGACGATATCTATGCAACTTGCGATGCGCTCAAAGCGGCTGGTGCAACTATTTGCCGTGAGCCCGGCCCTGTAAAAGGCGGCACAACGGTAATTGCTTTTGTTGAAGACCCTGATGGCTATAAAATAGAGCTTATTGAAAACAAGTTTGCAGGCAAAGGCTTAGGCGACAATTAATTAACTTTAGCTCAGTGCGCCTATGACGCTAAGATCAACAAAGCCGCTAAACTAATTATCCAAATTATGGATTAACTATATTTAGCGGCTTTTATACAATTAGATTTGTAAAACTAATTAATATCCGCGATTCATGGTAATAACCACACGCCTGTTTTCATTTCTGCCTTGTAACGATTCATTTGACGCAATGTGACGTTTTTCACCATGGCCTGTTACCATAATTTTAGTGCCAGCGATCCCTGAATCTTCCAACATCTGTTTGATGTCATTGGCACGTTGTTTCGATATTTGTCTATTCTTCTCACGGCCACCGTAACTGTCAGTGTAAGAGTCAACTAACACCAATTCCATCTCTGGCTCAAACTTCAAATAATCACGAATCATTTTAAGCTTTTCTTGAGAGCGGCGATCTAAGATTTGCGTATTCTTTTTGTAGTTCAGCGTCGTAAATGAGATGTCTTCAAACGAATATGGCAGTAATTTACTAACACAATCCATAAATGCCATGTGTTGATCTGCAAAATTTACTGCAGACACACCAACAGACACAGAATCATTAGCGTTATACCAGTCTCGATAGAAAAATGTCGGAGACATGCCTTTTTCTAATTCGTTAAGCATTAACCATGCTTGGTCGTCTAATACTTCACCATCAAACTGTTTGTAATAAGCAAGATTAGTAATATGGGATGAAGGCGAATTGAAACGCCATTTCGGCGGCATTGAGCGCAATTCAACTTCGGTATACTTAGCTGGCTTTTGCAACATGTTCATCGCAAAGTCTAAATTGATATTTTTATTGGCAACACTTGAAAAGTTTACCTTGCCAAAACGAGGGATTTGATGCTCTAACACACAAGCCGTTGGGGTGTTTTTCACTAACGACCAACTAGACTCTTGCATAGACGCGCTATAGCTGCGCATCATGCCATTAGCGGGCATTGTTAATAATGCGGTCACACTAAGCATGGCACCAAAGGTTAGCAATCGATTTGTCATTGACACCTGTCCTATGTTGTCTAGAGGGTTACTTAAAAATGCTATCGGCGTGTCGTGGGAGATCTTTAGCAATTATCCTGATCTTTATTTTATTTAGCCCAAAATAAACGCTAGCCAGTTTTCTCAATATCTAAGATAATAACCAGCCTTATATCAATCAACGATTAGAGCACATGTCAGAGCAACAACCTTCTTTAATGAGTCAACGATTTCGCGGTTACTTTCCTATTGTTATCGATATAGAAACGGCCGGATTTAATGCCCAAACCGATGCGGTATTAGAACTTGCAGCGAGTATTTTAGCATTTGACGAGCAAGGTGAACTCTCGATTACTAAAACCCATCATTATCACATCGAACCTTTCGAAGGGGCGAACTTAGAGCAAGCGTCGCTAGATTTTACAGGTATCGACCCATATAACCCGTTACGCGGCGCGGTAAGTGAAAAAGATGCATTACATGATTTATTTAAGCACGTGCGTAAAGCAATGAAAGCGCAAGGATGTCATCGCGCTATTTTAGTGGCGCATAATGCTGCCTTTGACCAAAGCTTTTTTAAAGCAGCCACCACTCGCAGTGGTTTAAAACGCGACCCATTCCACCCATTCGTGACCTTTGATACGACCACGCTCTCAGGTCTTGCACTTGGTCAAACTGTGTTAGCCAAAGCGTGTATGGAAGCGGGCATTGAATTTGACAATAAAGAAGCACACTCAGCACTCTACGATACCGAGCGCACCGCCGAATTGTTTTGCCATATAGTAAATCAATGGAAGGCGTTAGGAGGCTGGCCACTAGCCACACCACCAGCTGAAGAAGAATAAAGTTTGGTGGCTCAAAGTTATTGAGCCATCATTGCACTTCGCAGACATCACATATTCTGAGCGATAAACTTTTGGGAATGCCCCTCTTAGCTTTTCTATAATCAGCGCTTCCTCTGAGTGACATCTTAGTTTTTTAGCTGCCGCAACGCCCAACTAAGGGGCAAATAATTAGCTTGGCTATAATTTGGAACGCAGTGACAAAGCCAAGCTTTATTTGTCCCGCTTAAGTTACTTGATACTCATTGAGCCCTCTCCCTAAATTTAGCAGAAACTGCTAAATTTAATGGCGACAACCGTAAACAGGAGAAAGCCCAATGAACTTTTACAATAGCACACATCCTTACTACTGCGGCATCGATTTACACGCCAGAATACTTTATGTCTGCATCATTGACAATAATGGCCAAACCATTGTTCATAAAGAAATATCTGCCGATGCAAATAAACTACATAACTTACTAGAACCCTATATTGGCAACATTGTTGTTGGCGTCGAATGCATGCACTGCTGGTACTGGGTATCAGATTTCTGCGATGATATCGGCGTCGATTTTATTCTTGGCCATGCCTTATACATGAAAGCAATACACGGTGGTAAGGCAAAAAACGATAAAATAGATTCATACAAAATCGCCAAACTGATACGTGGGGGCAACTTCACATTAGCATATACTTATCCGAAAGAAATGAGAGCAACAAGAGATTTACTGCGCAGACGTATGAAGATTGTCAGACATGGCTCTGATTTAAAGGCACATGTGGTTAACACGACCAGTCAATATAACCTTCCGTCTAATCGGGTTAACTTAAAAAACATCTGTGCAAGATAGCAATTAAAGTCAACATTTCCTAATCCCGTAGTACAACGCTCCATAGACCTTGATATGGACATTCTTGATCACTATGCCAAACAACTGAGTAAGCTTGAGTGGTATATCGAACAACAAGCTAAACAACATAACCCTGTTCATTATCAACTGCTAAAAACAATCTCTGGCGTTGGGCGTATTCTAGCGCTAACCATCATTTATGAAATCGGTGATATTACACGCTTTAGTTCGGTACAAAAGTTTGCATCCTATGCGCGATTAGTCAAATGCAAAGCAGAATCAGCGGGAAAAACTTATGGCACGTCAGGTAATAAAATAGGAAACGCTCATCTCAAATGGGCTTTTTCAGAAGCTATCGTACTTCATCTGCGTGGCAATAAAGAAGCACAAAATTATTTACAGAAACTGCAACGACGTATGAGCAAAGCAAAGGCTTTATCGGCATTCGCGCATAAGCTTGGTCGATGTGTTTTCTACATGCTAAAAAATGAAACGGTGTTTGATGAACGAAAGTTTTTAAAGCGTTAGTCACGTGATGGAGTGAGCTAGAACGCCTAACTGGGC
>CAJXRU010000135.1 GCA_913060565.1 uncultured Gammaproteobacteria bacterium
CGAGATCATGCCTAGTCTCGTGGGCTCGGAGATGTGTATAAGAGACAGCATCAAACGGATGTATTCCGTATTTCTCAGAAGAAAACTCATAACTATAAGAGCATACGAAAACAGTCTTTTCTTTTTCAATACAACTCTTAATAGTTACGTTAGATATATTCGAGTACATACCTAAACATTTTTTCTTTTGGAAGAGTCCCATTTTTTCTAGTCCACTGGCATCATTCGGACATCCGTAACCACCAGGGTCTATCTTCGCCATCATATGTAATGGCAGCAAATCCACATTCTGGAGTTCCTCAATCTCATCACTACTTGGTCCACTACACGCACCGACTGCGACTGACGCAATCACTATCAATAATTTTTTCATGATTGATGATCTTAATTTGATGCAACGACTGGCGTTAGATAACCTTGTTTATTAAAGGTTTCACCAGAATCTTGCCAAGGTGTCTCGTTGAGTTTCGGATAACCTTCAACGAACTTAACTGTGCCATTGGAATCGAGTTTTAATTTACGGACAACATCGATGACGGTCTTTTCTGCCCACTCCTCAGGAGAACCCGAAATGGCATATGCCGCTTTGCGGGCAAGTCCGTCGATACCTAAAAAACCGCCTCCCTCTTTCTTGGTATAGTTGGCATAAACATCCAGTGCGTAGCCGTTCTTGTATTCCCATAAACACAGATTAAATGACATATTAAAAGCATTATCAGCGTTCTTTTGTGCCGTTGCCGTCCAAACAGCGCCTGCACACTCTGCGGTCTTAAGCATGTTGCTCATTTGCGAATTCATTTTCATCGCAAATGCCATCATGCCACTTTGTTGTCCAAGCTGTTTAGCAGCGTTAGACGGTTTAAAACGTCCTGGTTTCTCAGGCTTACCACCCATAACAATAGGTCGATGTTCATTTGCAGAAGACACGTTTTCCCCGAGTCCAATACTAGCTGCATTGATAACAGTGTCCCTGTCTGCTTGAGTTTCAATATCAAATACGCGATACAACTCAATGCTCTTTTGCTTTTCCGTCATAGCACTGTTCATTGATGCACATCCCGTCATTAGCGTTGATGATACAGCTAATGTAACTAACCCTGTCTTTTTCATTGAATTCCTCAATCTATAAATAAACACGAACCAAAATGTTCGATTACCGAACATTCTAATGAAAAGTTATTCGATTTCAAGAGGTAATATATAAAACTTATAGATTATGCTTCTAGGTAACCCCCATGCTTTCAAAATTTTAGTGCAACTCAATTAGTACACGTAGGATAGTCCTAAAAAAATGAAACAAGTAAGCATCGCTTTAATTAGCCGCTCACCATTGGGGAAAATAAAGAGAGATGCAGCGAGCATTATCACCGTGATCAATGAGTATATATTTACTTCGACAACGCCACGATAAAGTAAAAAAGAAGAAACCAGCAACGTCATTCCACCTAGAACGCAATAAGCCATTTTTTGGCCTAACAAAATGGGTACTGTCATCACTTCATTAAGTTTATCGCCCGTAACATCTTTAAAATCTTTATACTGGCATCCCAGCCAAAAAAGAGCAGCTACACCGAGTAATAGCGACGTATTAATATGAAATTTCACTTGGTTTCCCCAAACTATTGCACTGCCGAAAATATAACAGCTAATAAAAATCAAGGTTAAAAGAGAGGGGGCAACAAATAAGAACCGCCGTAGCCTAAATGGTGGTACTGAATAGACGTAGCCAATACTTAACATAAAGGCAATAAGAACTACATGATAAGGGCTTATGAGAAGTGATAGCGACAAGCTGATCAAACACATAATAGTAACAATAGGTGGATAACGCCGATTAAATTTAAGGCTTTTTACACTTGGTCTGTCTGGATTTGATATTTTATCTATAGCCCTATCGCAATAATCATTTAACGCTGTCATAGCCATAAAAGCACAGGAAATACTAATAACTGCACACAGCAACAGCATCGCATCATAAGGATTAAGCCAGTCGTTGCCAATTAGGGCATCATCAGCACTAATTAAAAACCCCATTAACATAAAGCTAAGATAAGGCAGCATCCTATCAGGTCTCAGAAGGCTTTTAATAATTATCCAGTACGGATTACTTGAGCGTGATAAATTAGCAATAACTAACCCTATGAGTAATGGAATATACCAAAAAGTCGGGCTTGTTGTAGACGTTACTTGTAAAACCGATGCGTTTAGCATTTGTGGATGAGTTAACTGAGTAAACGTCGACCAAATTGCTGGCAAGTACCCCATAATATAGATAGCCAAATAGATCGCGACTATCAACAATACAATGCGCACGACAAGATAATCTTTAGTTGGGGATAATATCAAATAACAACTACAAATAATGACCGCGATGCCAATTTCAATTCTCACACCAGTGGTTACGTAAGATATATCCTGCCACGGGTTTAATAGATGAATAAAGCTATGTGTGAATGTTGAAAAATCGTATTGATAAATAATTTTTCCGCTGGTGTTAAATAGACCATCAAAAATAGGTGGAATTAGGATGATCAGCATTGCGTAAAGACCAACCTTAAAGGCTACTTCAGGTGTCTTGTTCGCTACAAGCTGTAGCAATAGAACGAATGTTAGATAGACATAAACCCAAGCACAAAAAACATGGATATAATCTTGTAAAATAACATGCATATCTAAAGATATAACGATTGCATTAGTATCTTCAAACCATAATTCTAATTGGTTGCGGCAGATGATGATTGCAACCAGTGTGAAGAAAATATTTTGAGGTTTAGCAGCTTTGGTTTCAAGATGCGCTACTTGGCGTCGTAACGACCCAAATAGCGCATTGTAGTTAAATATCATGAATGACTAATGCTAATCTACAGGTTCTAACATATCGATGTATATCGCTAGATCACGCTTACGCTTTCCTTTAGCGGGTAACGTTATATTTTTGGTACTCTTCGCCGCTAAAGTGGCTTTTGAAGCTTTTGTATTGAAATTATTACTAAACGCTAAAGCGACAGGAATGCTATTATTATTGACTAATTTAACGGTAACTTGAGAGTTAAAGTCTTTATCAAACTTTGGCGTGGTAATTAATTCAATATCCAAATTCATATATGCTAATTTAGCGAAGTTTTCACCGATATTTGCACGCCAATTAATGGCTCTATCGTCGCTAATAAACCGCTGAGCTATACCTAGATTATCACCATCCTGTGCTTTGGCTAAATTATCGATCCAATCCGCTTCAACAGGAATTACGTTAACCACATTTATAATAAAATCTTTAGGCTTATTCTCCCCCACTACAAGTTGGTCTTTTAGCTCACTATTTGCTTTTAATAAATAAGTCGTAACTTGTCGAAGTTTACTTTCCTTTTGCACCGTATGGCGACTCTCTTTACCGCTCCAACTACTTTTTGAGCGGTATTCACTCATCTTTTTGGTTGCCGTCACTGATAATGTAACAATGTAGTTCGTAGAAGATTCATTAAACATCTGAAAGACGGATGTAAAACCATGTCTACTTTCATCATAGCCCCCCGTAGAATAGTCTTTATATTTTGTCTCATTAAGTGCTACACCATTAATATATCGAGTAGTGTTACTACTTTGGGTATGGTTTAGGCGGGTTACATATCGATCACCGATTTTCCCTTCACGGAAGGTATAGCGTAGTGAGATGTTTAATACTTCTAGTAATTTTTGACTAATCTTACCTTGTTGGTTACTGGTTAACGGTAATGCCATTAACTTCTTACTGGTTTTTGTAAGTTCACTTGTATTAGCGCTCTTAGCAAAATGAATATTGATCAATTGGTCGACGATTTTGTCGTAACTTTGTCTGATTTTAGGATGCTTTAACATCTCTGAGTATTCAGGCAACTGCTCTTGCCAATAAGCGAGATCAAAATTTGTTGCGACAATCTCATTGTCTATCGTCAATGCAGAGTGCATTAATTCTTGCAACAACGGTTTATACGAGTCAGGCAGATACTCATTAAAGCTTTTATATACTTCAATATATGCGGTACTTGTTGCTGCTTTTTCGGCATCTGATTTAGCTTGAGTGAATGCATCATTGCGTAATGTATTAAAAAACTCGCGTTGCGTTTCAGCTAATTTATGTGTGTGGTAGGTTTTCCATAAATCGAGTTTGCCTGTGGCCGTTGTTGCCCTATTAACTTCTTGCGATAACATTTTTCCAAAATAATCATGTACCAGTTTAGTTACTTCAGGGTACTTAGGCGCTTTCAAATGGTCATTTAATTGCCCAATCAGTGCACCAGAATCATTCTTTTTAAGGTCGCTAATGAAGCTATTTTGTAAGTTTTTCAAATATTGCTTTTTACTGGCTGCAGCAAGTGCTGCGCGCTTTTTAGCAATTTCTTTCGCTTTTTTCTGCTGCGCAATGAGCTTCGCTTTTGTGATAGCGGGGTCAATGTAGAAACTAATTTGTGTTAATCCAGCTTCGTTATAACGCCCCCTATAAGAGTTGTTGATAGTTAATTTGACCCATTGGGTATATTGAAGCGGAATATCGAGAGTTTGTACTTTATCAGTATCCTTTAATGTGACACTGTGTGTTTTTCCATTGGAAAAAGTGAGCGTAGCGTTTTTAACACGGCTGTTTGAGCGCCAAAGACTGCGACTCTTAGTCCAACCGTTAATAATTTTCAGCTGCGCTAACGGCTGAACTTTATCAAACTCAAATTTTATCCATTGACCAGAGTTATCTCTATTTGTTTTTTTTGGAAACCAGGCTGTTTTACTATTTCGATCTGTTGCATAACGTGGATAATAACTAGAGCCGTCACTTGGGTAAACCGATGAGGCCGTGGTTTTCTTTACGCTAATAGAAGCAGCAGAATAGCTAGATAGCAGTATACTAATGGTGAAAATAAAGAAGTTAGTTAGTCTCATTGTTCTACTCCTTGATTAGCTAATCGTTCTTTCCACGTAGATTTCACACGTCGTGCTACGCGCATAGCTTCTTTTAATTTTTTCTCATGAGCAATTCTAGCAATACGTTTAGGGGTTTCGTTTCGGTCAGTTGAAATAACCACTTCGCTAGTCGAATCCTTGGCAATGGTTACAGATACAGTACCTGTGTATTCCCATTCCTCATCTTCGCTTAGGGCTTTAACATTGAACGTTTGTAATTTTTCGGCTTCAACTTCAAACTCAACAAAGTTTTTGCTGATATCCATTTTAAAGGCGCTATTATGATAGAGCTTTGCATTGGAAATATCTGTTTTTAGCCGTACTTTTCCCTTCGGTGTAAAGCAGGCTGATAAACAAAACGAGAGAAAAATAATAACGAGGAGCCGGAGGCTATAAGACATAAATAAGTCCATTTAATTGATGATTTATCAAGCGATTATACGACTTGAATATATATCCATCAAGATCATAATCAATTGAATTCACCTTTAAGACACATTCTCTAATCATCCCTTATTATTGCATTTAACTAAAATAAATAACTAAGCGAACATTACCTATCAATTTCGTATAGGACGTATGCCATAAAATAACAGCCTGTAATAGCAAACTCATTCGATAGACTATAATTTAAATCCTTATCCCATTAATAATTCACAAGCACTCCAACAATTTATAACGAGGATGGAAAAAACCGTTCAACACATACAAGCTAATATTGAATATGTTATTGCTCTATTCTCTAATCCAGCAAATATAAATGATAGGTACCAAAACCTAACCGGTTCCTAAGCATTTTTCAGCATGAAAAACTGCAATAAAGCGTCTTTGAAAAAGACCATCAAATCGCGTCAGTTGACGTAGGCGAAGCCGCAGACAACTAGAGCGGTGAACATGTACAGGCTGGCCTGTACTAACCCCACTTTTAAGTTTCGCTTTAGCGAAATTCTCGCTCAGCTTGGTACAAGCTGAGTGGGAACCATTGTTGTTTTCGTTAGAAAACACATAGCGATGAAAGATGCCAACAGCATGGAACATACGGCATCGTCAGAAGCGGCTAAAATGGGGTTAGTACAGGGCGTAGCCCGGTGCATGTTCACCTTGGTTTTAAATGCTAGAACGCAGTTCGTCGAGTCAGTTCGTTGCAGCGCAACATCAGAACTGACGGGCATTTAAAAACATATGCTTGATAAACGAAGTTTGAGAGCATGCCACCGAAGGTGCCTTGTGTGGTGACAATCGTCACTACATTGATACCAACAATGTTTTATCAGCATCGACAGGTGAATCTCGGGATGAATCTATTCCTTTGCGCGTAATTCGCTCTACTGGTTTGTAATTAAAAGGACAAACCAATGACGAATTTTAACTGGAGTAATAGATGACACCCACACTTGTAAATACAACACCTCAAGAGTTGTATCAGCCGTATTTAGCATTAGATATGCGTTATAAAGTAGGTGAGAACAATAACATCATAGGTAAAAATCGGCGGCGTTTGACCATGATAATCGTGGCACGATTTGGCGTTATTTCACCAACAATAGTGATGTGGCTGTATAGTATCAGTAAACATCAAGCGCTAGAACACTTGAATAAACTCGAACGAGAAGGTGTGCTGTTTATGGTGTCAACATACCGCTCACCTGACAACAGAGTTTACGTGATGAGCTATAGCGGCGCTCAGTTTGCTCAGGAGTTACTGGGCATGTCGATTTATTACCGTTCAACCGCTAATCCAGCACTTCAGTTTAATGCCAATACTGTTCATCATGATTTAATTTGTATTTATTGCAGTTTGTGTGGAATACAGGAAAAACAAGGCACCAATATTCCAATTGGTATCGTTACAGAATTAGAGTTCAAGCGACTCTTTAAGAGTAATGATGTCAGAAATGTTGATGGCATAATTCAAGAAGCTAACGGTTCGTTAGCAGCAATCGACGTGGAGCATTCATATAAGAACAAACAGTCTCGCGAAAAGATATTACTCAAATATCTACATGGGCTCAAACATGGCTATTACGCTAAGATATTTCTATTTTCTCAATCCACGGCAATCTTTGACGATATTAAACGATTTCACAATCAGTTGTTCGAAGAGCTCCCAAATCGATTTAATAAGCAAACCAAACAGCCAATACTGACCAACGATGACGCTGAGCTGCTTAAATCTTCTATTATATTTCGCACAAAATATTGTGACGCTCTTACGAATTTGTTTTACAGCTGATACAAAAAGAGCCCCCTAAAGGGGCTCAGTAATCAACGATTTATTACTTTGTTATTTTTGACATGCCGATATCTAATAATACCGCGATGACAGCACAGCTAATACTCACCGCAAATAACATTTGCCAGTCCATGTCGATGGCTATATCAAGCCCATCACCTCCCATCAGTTTAAATATTGCCAAGGCAATTCCAACGTTAGAAATAACTCGGATAATCATGACACACTCTCGAAGTAAGAATGCCATCAATCCGCTGCGTTTTATCTTCATGCAAAATCTCCTATTTTTGTCTTGCATGAATAATTAGGAACGCAGCATGAAAAGTAACGCTGTAAACGTAAAAAAGCAGACAACTAAGTGTCTGCTTTTTCATTGAGGCCTTACTACTCTGTCATCCATCAGCGATAAATACAACGCTTTCGTGTAGTCATCATAAGATGCTTCTCTAGAGCACCTTTTCCAAAGTAAACATAAGCACAGATGTTTACTCTCGGGCATCATGAACACCCTAGTATTATTCTCTTCTGCTAGGACAGTAGGCTACTGACATTTCTTAGGAATAATGGTCGAGTGATTGTTTTTATAAACTCATTTAAAAATAAGTTCGATATGGGGAAATTAACACTAACAAAGCTCAATCAATAATAGGGTCTGTTGATCTTTGGTGCAGGTTTTTGCAGCGAATTGATCGTTATTCATGCAAGACAGAGCCTATGTGGTGTAGCTGGCTACACCAATAGGTAATAACGCCGTATAAATTAAAAACAAATGCTGCCCTAGGGGTTCAACGACATATCATTTTTGCTACGTTATTTGTCGATTGAACAAAATTCGACCTCAAAAGATCAACAGCCCCTAGTAGCGAGCGTAGATAAATATCACATAAAAAGTCAGGTGTTTGACAAAAAATAGACGCTAAGTAAATTAAATTGTAAAGAAATGTTACCTGACCTTAATTAATAATATGTTATCAGCGATCTCTTCCTTAAAAAAATCTTATCAAAGCAACAAACTAATTAGCGTACTTTTTGTATACGCTATTATTGCTGCGGCTTTCGCTTGTATTGCTTATAATCTTGGTAACTGGCAAAAAGGATTATTTTTAACCCTCAACCATTGGCTAGTTAACGCTACGGGGGAACAATTTTGGTATGTTATAACTAACTTTGGAGACGGATTCTTTCTATTTCCAATAGCAATGATCATATTTTTAAATGACCAAATACGCCAAAAAATACTGATTGTATCGTTATTTACAAGTTGCATTATTATTAATTGTACTAAATATGCTATTGCCTTTGGTCGACCCGGAACCTATTTTGATGGAAGCGAATTTAACGTGATTGGCAATCTGCTTTATTCATTTAACTCACTGCCATCAGGCCACACAGCAACCGCTTTTTTATTGGTTGGACTTGCTTATTCCTTAAATAAGAAGTCATTATTTTATACCTTATTTGGACTGGCTAGCTTAGTTGGGTTATCACGTATTGCTGTTGGGGCGCACTGGCCCCTTGATATATTATTTGGCATGATAACCGGATTATTCTGTGCTTATGCTGCGATACTAATCAGCCAAAAACTGACTAATAATAACTTCTGGTCGATTATTTATTTATCTCTCAGCACATTAACGTGCTACAAATTATTATCGAGCGCATTAAGTGATCATCACCTTCATAATAGCCTCTGGATGACTGAGTTAACACTTGGTGCAATATGTGCCACTTTAGCTTTCTTGCAATTACACAGCTTGTTAATTAATTCAAACATGCTGAATTCAGTTTATTTCTCCAAAAAATCCCTAAAAAAATAACTTTACTATCAATAAATTTTAAGTACATCCATGCATAATAACATTTATTCTCTACTTCAGGCGTATTGTAATATCAATGTAACACTACAATACGCCCCAAGTTGCTCATGAGAGCTACCACATATTCCAAATTACATTTTCCATATCATCTTCAATATTGATCTGGTTATCCATGAATGGATAAATTATGAACTGAAACGATCAACAGCCCCTAATTATATCTAAACTACTTCATTGGTCTGATAATCACAGGCTGCTTGATAAGAATATCAATACCTTCATGAGGGTCGAGCTCTAGTGCGGAACAGATTTTGACAAATTCATAAACATCTAGCTTGCGTTCAAAACGTTCAATTTTTGAAATGTATGTATGATTAGGTAATGCTAATTTCTCAGCAAGCTCGGGCTGAGTAATCTTTTTAAACTTTCGTTCGGCAGTTAGCCACCCTACTAGTTTACGGTAATTTGGTTCGAATATTGTTTTCATCGGCATGAATAGTATGCCAATCGCCAATATGTTCGAAATTCGATATAATATAACGTAATTATTATTCAACGTCACAAACAGAGAAAGCGAGCCTTTAGGCCCGCTTAGATTACGCATTTTCTACAATACTAAACCATCGTAACACGGCTATTTCAAAATAGTCTCGAGGGTCCAACAAGAATATGCTTTCAAATTCATCCGAAAATAAGCAACAAAACTCTGTTATATCATCGATATAAATCAAGAGTATCGCGTACATTTCAATCCCTTCTAGATACCGAGATGAAAATTCATTGTTATCATCAAGTATCGATTTTGAGATGCTAATTCCTAATACTTTGCCTACATTGTCACGATGCAAATAGATGTAATGTGTGAAATCTAAAGCTACATCATTGCCTGATACCGCCATAACGTTGGCATAAAGTAAAATAGTTGAATCATCTTCCCAAGGGGATTTGCTTGCACGTTTATATTTGCGAATAAATTGTGATTGATTGTCTTTCATTGTAACTCCTACTTGTTTTGTCTTATTCAAAAGTAAGTAGGAGTACGCTATGCAAATTTTATAAATTTAGTCGAAATCTATTTCAAGTTGACTAGGCTCAGGAAGCACGACTGCAACATTTTTATCCCTTCCAATTAAGGCAAGGTGAAACAGTGGCCATGCTGCTTGTTTTGCAGCTATTCGAAAAGCTTGATTATGACCATGAAAAAAGCTCTCAACAATTTCATCCCACAACAATTCAAAGTCATACTCATAGCCGTTGATTTGTTGCTGGTTTATTGCAAAATCAAACATATAAAGCAGATTTCCCAGTTCAAATGATAATGGGCTGTATTCTTTTTCGTAATATTCAAGAATAGATTTCCTTTCAGTTAATTTAATATCACTGCTATCTATGTTTTCCTTAAACAAATTATTGGCATTTAATCAAAAAAGGTGAGCCAATGGCTCACCAGTATTATTGAGTTAACAAACTTGTTGTGTTTACTAACATATCACTTTGTTCATTAATGACTTGCATCTCTTCCATTGCTTCTCGATACTCTTGAAATACGCTGTAGTAGGCACCTGACGTAGCATTTATCAACTCACGAACAACGGTCATTATGGCTTCTCTTTGCTTAACATGAAGATGCGCAAAGTCTTGTTGCAATGTTTCTGCATAAACAAAGTCATCATATCGACCGTACCTCCCGATATCCATCTCATTAA
>CAJXRU010000136.1 GCA_913060565.1 uncultured Gammaproteobacteria bacterium
TTATTCGTCATTCACCTAGATAAACTAGGCATCAATCCTCATGCCTTGCCCAAAAAGCTTTTAGATTGAACAAAATTCAAACTACAAAGATCAACAGACCCTTACATTTACGAACGTGGTACTAACGCATCATCAAGGAACGTCAGCCAGTTCTGTCCCATTACCTTGGCAATATCAGCGTCGTTAAAACCGTGCTGTTTCAAACCCTGTGTAATATTGGGAAAATCGCGGCTGTCTTTAAACCATGACAAAGGACGCGGCCAGTCGGCATTGGATTTAGAGCCTTCACCGTAGTCCATTTCTTTGGACCAACGACCGTTGCGCATCCATTCCAGAATTGACACTGGTTGGTTTTGGCACAAATCAGTACCAATACCAATTTGATCAATGCCCATTAAATCAGCGGTGTCAGCCACCATGGTGCAGAAATCTTCGAGGGTACAATCAGGACCATCTTTTAAATGGAACGGATAAAGGCTAAAGCCAAGCAAGCCACCAGAATTACCCAGCGCTTTAAGTACAGTGTCTGACTTATTGCGTTTTGCGTCATGGAAACTGATTGGATTTGCGTGTGAAATAACGATTGGACGCTCAGATATTTCAATCGCTTCAAGCGTGCTTCGCTCAGCGCTATGACTCATATCAACCACCATGCCGACACGATTCATCTCTTGAATAACCTGACGACCAAAGCGCGTTACACCACTATCATTAGATTCATAACAGCCCGTCGCCAATAGGCTTTGGTTGTTATAAGTCAGCTGCATAATCATCATATTGAGCTCACGCATCACTGAGACCATGCCGATATCATCTTCAATCGGCGAGCAATTTTGCGCGCCAAACATGATGCCGACTTTGCCCACTGATTTCGCCAGACGAATATCATCAGCACTTTTTACCGGCATAATAAGATCGCTATTTAATTCAAAATGACGATTCCATTCACTTATGCGCAATAAGGTTTCACGGATTTGTTCGTGGTAGACAATGGTGACATGCACCATCGTCACACCGCCTTGTTTCAGCTGTTCAAAGATGGTTCTATCCCAATTGGAATATTGCAGACCATCGATGACAATAAGATCGTTATGCATATCCGCACTCCTCTTATGAACGCATATAAGTCGTTTTTACGATGGTGTAGAACTCTTTGGCGTAACTGCCTTGCTCACGAGGACCAAAACTTGATTCTTTGCGGCCACCAAACGGCACATGATAATCAGTACCCGCCGTTGGCAAGTTAATCATCACACAGCCTGTTTCTGCGCGGCGTTTGAAGTCATTAGCGTATTTCAATGATTGGGTACAGATACCGCCTGTTAGGCCGTAATTCGTATCATTTAATGTGGCCAGCGCTTCTTCATAATCTTTGACCTTGATAACACAAGCGATTGGTGCGAAGGCTTCTTCACGGTTAATGGTCATGTCATTCGTCGTATTGGTAAATAATGCAGGCTGTAGGTAATAACCTTCTGTTTCTTCGTTAATTACTTCACCGCCAATAGCAAGCGTTGCGCCTTCTTTCTTGGCAATGGCTAAGTAATCAAGGTTTTGCTGCATTTGACGTGCATCAGCGACAGCGCCGATATGAACGCCTTCTTTTAGCGGATGACCGACAACAAGTTGTTTCATTCGGGCGATAACTGCATCAACGAATTTATCGTGAATGCCTTCAGTGGCGATTAAGCGTGAAGACGCTGTACATTTTTGACCAGTACCAAAGAAAGCGCCGCCGACAGCACATTCAACGGCGTTATCTAAATCAGCATCATCTAGAACCACTAGTGCATTTTTACTGCCCATTTCTAGCTGACATTTAACAAGGTTAACAGCTGTAGCAGCCGCCACTTTTCGACCGGTCTCAAGAGAACCAGTAAAGGTTAATGCATTAATCTTTTTAGAATTAATTAATACATCGCCTACTTTAGCACCAGGTCCCATGACTAAGTTAAACGTCCCTGCTGGAAGCCCTTGACGTGAAATGATTTCGGTTAGTGCCCATGCGCTTGCTGGCACTTGATTAGCTGGCTTAAATACGATGGCGTTACCAAAAGCCAATGCTGGAGCAATTTTCCAAGCACCTGTCGCCGTTGGGAAATTCCATGGTGTGATAATACCGACAACACCTACTGGTTCACGGTGTGTTTGAATTTCAACACCAGGACGAACAGAGTCTGCTGTCTCGCCCATTTGGCGAAGCACTTCAGCGGCATAGTAATGAAAGAATTGACCTGAGCGATATGTTTCGCCAACGCCTTCCGCTAAGGTTTTACCTTCTTCACGCGCTAGCAACTTACCTAATTCATCTTTACGTGTAATAAGCTCATCGCCAATTGCCATCAAAACGCTGTAACGTTGCTCTAAACCACTTTCTTGCCATTCAAGTTGGCCAATTTTAGCAGCGTCAATCGCTCCTAAAGTTTGTGCTTCATCTGCCTGAGCGTAATGACCAATTGAGTCGCTGAGATCAGCTGGGCTAATATTTTCTATTGAGCTTGTGCCCTCTACCCATTCACCTGCGATGTAATTACGAAAAATTGATTGTGACATTTGAACCTCCTTAAAATAATTGGAATCATTATAGGAACCATGATTTAATAATAAAAATTAATAATTAATATCTAACGATAAGGAATGCTTATCATGTTACCGGAATTTAAAATCGCACAACTCAGACATTTTGTATGGGTTGCTGAGCTAAAAGGCTTTCATAACGCGGCAGAGAAAGCTTGTCGAACGCAACCAGCGATTTCTTTATCGATTAGAGATCTGGAAAGTAAGTTAGGTAGTAAAGTGTTTGAAAAGCGCAACGCGAAAACGACTATGACTGAGTTGACGCCTTTCGGAAAACATTTCTTACCCCGCGCTAAAGAGCTTATTGCCCATCACGATAGTGTTGCTCAAGACATGAATTTAATGCGAGAGCATAAAGCTGGTCATTTAAGATTGGCGTCAGTTCCTTCAATCGCTTGTCGAATTTTACCGGAATTAATTTCAGAGTTTGTGGCAGATAGTCCAAGTCTTCATATCAGTTTTTATGATGACAACTCCGAAGCGGTAATGCGAAAAGTCGAGAGACAACAAGTCGATTTGGGCATTGCTAGTCAGCCTGATCAACTCGAGCATAAAGACTTAGTGTTTACACCAATTTGGCAAGATCAAATTGGCGTAGTTTGTCATCGTGACCACCCGCTTGCCAACGAAAATGAAGTTGACTGGCAAGCATTGCGAGATCATCGATTAATCAGTAATGGTACAACGCGCTTACTAGCAGACACACCCGCGGCGTCATTACTTAATGATTCTCAATTTTTTGTCTCAAATATGCTGTCATTGATTGCGTTGTTAGAAGCGGGTATTGGTATTTCAACTCTGCCACGCTTTGCATTTCCTCAAGACAATCAACACCTAAAATTTATTACGTTAAGCGACCCACAAGTGATCCGTAATATCGGTATGGTCCATCTTGGCAACAAATCCCTTAGTCCAGCAGCACAAGCACTGCATGATTATATTTTGTCAAAACAAGACAGCTAATTTAAAATTTAAGTGATTAAAATTAATTAGTTAACCTATGCTAATAAATTTTACTTATCACACGATGAACGTTTCTAACTTGTCATAAACTACTGTTTTGACCAACTATGGCGCTATCTAACCCCTTTACCCGTAATTTTAAAGTGGTTTTAATTCGGTGCTTTCAGCAATGGCGCGCCATCCTAAATTTTTAGATTTGTTTAGTAAAAGGATCAATAACAATGACAACTTACGCAGCGATCCAAAGTTCAATCAGTGGTGATAATGCGCTACCACTACGTCCTGAAAGTCAGGTCATGGACTTGGAGCGACTCGGTTCCTTTCATCAAAGTCGACTTAGCTTCATGCGTACTTTAGTACGTCGTGTGTTCAAAGAACGTTGGAAAATCTCTCCTACCACGTTTGATTTAGATAAAGATGGTTACGGCACCGTAATTTACGATATTAAAGCGGCCAACAGCAACTTTAGTTTCGTCATTTTCTCTAACTATTTGTCTGATGACGAGCGAAATGACCGTGTAATAGCCACTAAGTGGGATCTCACTATGGCACTGGTTGAAGGCAGTGTTGACGGTGATTACGTAGAAAAACTGCGTGAGAATGTGCCTAAGCAAGAAGCGGGACGCGTCGACTCTCGTGTATTTGTTTTATCACGTGCAAATCGCAGCGCACGTAATTTTAATTACATGATTGATTGCCTTGCGAACGGCCAACAGCCTGACATTGAAAAGATTGCTAAGGTTGGATATTTGTACCGAACAACCGCTGTTTATGGCAGTGGTAAATTAGGGATGGCTGATTGGGAAAAAGTATCAACTAAGCATCGTGATTTTGCTAGACCGTTTGCTGGTGAAATGTTCGTTTGTATGATGCTTAGAAACTTCAGCTTATTACAAGTCGAGCATATTGCGAAACAGCGCCAAACAGATACTTATACGCCAATGGATTACGATATTAAACGCTATATCGGCATTGGGAATTCTACCGGTTTAGGCATGGCGCCTTATTTGGTTAATCATCCGGTACTCATTAGTCGTTGGATTGAGATGAGGGAATTAGCGCTAGCTCGGATCCGTACCTTAGGCGCCATCGATTCACGCATTCATTACCATTTAATTTCATTACTCAATCGTTGTGCGCTTCACACCAAGCAAACACTGACAGAAGATGAATGGCAAACCAGTAATAATACGGCGGTTGTCGGTGATTTAGAACGTTTGGTAGAGTTTGCTGATAACGGACTAAGCGACTGGAATACAATCATTCATTTTAGTGAAGAAAATTGCTCCCTTCAGGGACAAGAAATGCTGGTATCGGTGTTATTAGAGCTTTATCCAGAATTAGTTGATGAGTTAGAAAATTTTCATTGTACAGACGAGTTTTTAGATCTCGATCCGTTAATGCCGGCGGCAAGGTTAAAAGAGATTATGGCAACTCGCTACGATTGGGCGCTAGCTATCGACTTTAAAGCACCGGGGGCAAAAGAGACTTATTGGTATCGCTCACAAGAAAAAATGGAACCGCGTTTGGGAAGTATTTCTGATGTCGAAGGCAAGAAAAAACAAATGGCGTTAGGTGTTGGTTATGCAGTACGAAAATGTTTTGACCAGCTATCGCTTTATGTCGAAAAGAATCCAACCCACAGTACGGCTAGGTTCTTAGTCGCTTACCCGAAAGTTCGCGGCATCGTTCGCCGTGTACAATGTATGAGTCGCTCAAAATATGGCGATATTCAGGCTAATTTATTAGATCAGAACGTACTTCCGATGCATCTTTTACGCTGTAAGCTCGCCTTTTTCGGCGTCAGTAAATTTGATCCGCGTTCAAAACTTTGGGTAAGAAATACCATGTTTCAAGGAGCACCACTGCTTGAAGACATTGGCTCAACCTTTAGTGATGATTGGTTCATGCCATTAACCCCTAGCGTATAAGGACACTCTCTTGAATATTTCGATGAATGAATTAAAAGCAGCCTTACGTCGCTGCTTCGAGGCAAGTGGTTATTTCGTGGGGAACTATGAAGATGCCGCTAACATGGTACTTTGGTTAGAAAAGCACGGATTACATGGCCTACGTGAGTTACAAAACACCCTGCCATACGTTGGTGAAGATCTCCATAAATCACTGAGTAATGTGATTTACGAAGACAGTACTTCTGCGACGATTGATGCTCATGGCCGCAGCTCACTCAATTGTATTGCCTCAGCGGTTGACCTTGCTCACGCCAAGGCACTTGAAAGTGGCATTGCAACGGTAACCGTTCACAACTGTCACAATCGGATGTTTGTATTAAAAGCATTAACCGATCGCGGACGTAGCGGTATTAGCGCTGCGGCCTATTGGAAAAATGGCAGTGATAATATTACTGAACATGCCGCCGCTATTAAATCTGGGCATCGTTATCCGAGCTATAGTGAATCTTCAGTGCAAACAGTAGGTAATGAAGACAAGCAAGCGTTAACAATAATTTGTAGTTCACGAGTCGATGTTGGATTATCATTACAGGATCAAGACAGCACCATCATTAGCCCACAGCAGGTAGAACGTAACAAAAACCATTGTGTTGAACATGGCATCACCATTTGTGACAAACTATGGGAAGACATCAATGTGATTGGACAAGGCGTATTAGTTGAAAACACTGAACGTTCGCGCGCTGACGCTGGAGGCCAATAGGAATATACAGCCACATGAATATCGTTAATACACATTCAACATCCAATGAACAGACAATTAATTTGGCGCAAGCTAAGTTAACTGAAACTCCAATTGCGATTTGTATTAACGGTATTAGCCAAGCTGTAATGATGGCATCACCAATCGATCTTAAAGATTTTGCGGTGGGTTTTGTTATAGGTGAAGGACTGATCGAGCTAGCATCTGACGTGAAAAACGTTTCAATTACCAAATTACAACAGGGGATTGAAGTTGATTTAACAGTGCTAGCGCGAACGGAGCACCAAATAAAATCTAAACGCCGTCAACTTAGTGGCTCCACCGGATGTGGTTTGTGCGGTGTCGATTCCATTGACACCGCTATGACATTACCTTCATTAACTTCTTCAACTCAAACTGCGCCAAGTCTTGAAATCATTGAGCAAGCAAGACTGTCCTTAACTGACATTCAAAAAGCACATGATTGTATTCAGGGCCACCATAGCGCAGTCTATTTCGACGAGAATGGGCAATTTGTCGCCATTCGCGAAGATGTTGGTCGACATAATGCACTCGATAAGCTTATTGGTCATATCTATCGTGAGAGTAATAAGCCACCAACCCCATATTCGTCACATAGGGGATTTTTATTGATGACTAGCCGTTGCAGTCATGACTTGGTCATCAAAGCCGCTCGCGGCAAATTCAATGTACTCATAACCCTAGCGCAACCGACTAATTTGGCAGTTTCTTCTGCCCAATCGATTGGTCTCACTCTTTTTAGCTTTGTGCATGGAAAACTACAGCAGTTTTCTTAGGCTTATTCAAGGAAATATCATGTCAAAATCATCTGATGAACAAGCGCCCTATTCTGCACCTGCCGGCGGCTGGGGTGCGTTAAAGAGCTCAGCTAAGCACCTCATAAAAAGTGAAAACAGTGCTATGGGTGTCAAAGCACTGCTAAAAGCTAATCAACCGGGTGGTTTTGATTGTCCGGGTTGTGCGTGGGGCGATAGCACCAGCGCTGGCAAAGTAGATTTTTGTGAAAATGGCGTGAAAGCAATTGCATGGGAAGCCACCAGTAAGAAAGTTGATACAAGCTTCTTTAATCAATTTAGCCTAGAACAATTAAAAATGTGGGATGATCATTCTCTTGAGAAAAGCGGCCGCTTAGTTGAGCCGATGTTTAATGATGGTAAAAGCGGCCATTATCAGCCAATTAGTTGGCAAGATGCATTTGGTGTAATCAATCAACATCTTTCATCGTTATCCTCTCCTGATGAAGCACTATTTTATACCTCAGGTCGTGCAAGTAACGAAGTCGCGTACCTCTATCAATTATTCGGCCGCATGTTCGGCACCAATAACTTTCCCGATTGTTCTAATATGTGCCATGAGGCATCTGGTGTTGGCATGACGCGCAGCGTCGGTATTGGCAAAGGCACAGTTACTATGGACGACTTTGGCAAGGCGGATGCTATTTTCATCTTTGGTCAGAACCCTGGCACTAATCACCCAAGAATGCTGGGAACATTGCGTAAGGCGAGCAAGCGCGGCGCGCAAATTGTCGCTATTAATACGCTCAAAGAGCAAGGGCTCAAAAAGTTTGCCGACCCTCAAAGCCCTAAAGAGATGATTTTATTTTCCAGCACCAATATTAGTCAGTATTATTTCACGCCCAAATTAGGGGGGGATATGGCGATATTACGTGGCATGGGCAAGCTCCTGCTTGAACGCAGTGAAACAGATAACAGCGCGTTAGATCATGAATTTATCGCACAGCATTGTAGTCACTTTGACGATTACAAACAGTCCATTGAAGCAACACCGTGGCAACAGATTATTAGCCAAAGCGGGTTAACACAGTCAGAGATATCCCAAATGACTGATATCTATATGCACAGTGACAAGGTTATTTTCACGTGGGCAATGGGTATTACTCAGCATCAACATTCGGTTGCGATGATTCAAGAGTTAATCAACGTATTATTGCTTCGTGGCAACATAGGTAAACCTGGTGCAGGCGCGTGTCCAGTCCGTGGTCATTCAAACGTACAAGGCAATAGAACGGTGGGCATTAATGAACATCCACCCCAATCACTGCTAGACGCTATTGAAGCGCGATATCAGTTTAAGCCACCGCAAGACTCTGGTTTAGGAACGGTTGATGCAATCCGCGCTATGCGAGACAAAAAAGCAAAAGTGTTCATTGGTTTAGGTGGAAACTTTGCTGCAGCAACGCCAGACACAGCGCAGACTTATAACGCATTGGCTAATTGTGAACTCACCGTCAATATCAGTACCAAGCTCAATCGAAGCCATGTGGTGACGGGTAAACAAGCGCTTATTTTACCTTGCCTAGGCCGTACAGAAGTTGATTTACAGGCGTCGGGCGCTCAGCACATTACCGTTGAAGACTCGATGAGCATGGTTCATCGCTCAGCAGGACAAAACCCGCCAGCGTCGGATAAACTAAAATCTGAAGTTGCGATCATTGCTGGTATGGCGGAGTCAGTCCTTGGCAACGATATTGTTAATTGGTCCAAACTAAAAGACGACTACGCATTAATTCGCGATGAAATCGAAGCTGTTATTCCTAATTTCACCGATTATAACGACAAAATCAAACTTGATAGAGGATTTTATCTACAAAACTCTGCTGCGCAACGCGTATGGAATACAGGAAATAATAAAGCGAATTTTTCTGCGGCATCGTTGCCTGAGCAACTTGTGCATGAATTAGCCGCAAAAGATGAAACATCTCAGACCCTGACATTACAAACCTTACGCTCACACGATCAATACAACACATCTATCTACGGCATGGATGACCGCTATCGCGGTATCTACAATGAACGCCGTATTTTAATGATGAATCGACAAGATATTAGGCGTCTAGGATTTGCAGCTAACGATGTAGTCACTATTAGCACGGTATCAAATGACGATATTACCCGCAGCGTTTCAGACTTTAAAATCGTAGAGTACGATATTCCCAGTGGTTGTCTAGCAGCTTATTATCCAGAAACAAATCCTCTGGTTCCGCTTGATAGTGTTGCAAAAGATTGCGGTACACCAACCTATAAATCTATTGCCGTAAAATTAGCAAAGCAATAACTGAAATCCGGCATTAAAAAAGCCGCTTGCTACATGAACTAGCAAGCGGCTTTTTAGTGTCTCGTGTTATTAATTAGCCAACATTAACACGTGCGTTGCGGAACATACGCATCCATGGGCTGTCTTCACGCCACTCGCTTGGACGCCATGAATTTGCCACGGCGCGGAATACACGCTCTGGATGAGGCATCATAATAGTGACACGGCCATCAGTCGTTGTTAATCCTGTGATACCTGCCACCGAACCGTTTGGATTTGATGGATAGTTTTCAGTAACCTGACCGTGGTTATCAACGTATTGCAGCGCAACAGTGCCACTAGCTAACGCCGCATCAACAGCTTGTTGGTTTTTAAACTCAGCGTGGCCTTCACCGTGTGATACAGCGATTGGCATAACACTGCCAGCCATTCCGTTAAGGAATAATGACGGCGACTCTTGTACTTCAACAAGGCTAAAGCGGGCTTCAAAGCGCTCTGATTTGTTTTGCACGAAGTGCGGCCATAAATCACTGCCTGGAATAAGCTCTTTAAGGTTAGACAACATCTGACAACCGTTACACACCCCTAAACTAAATGTGTTATCACGTTTGAAGAAATTACCAAATTGATCGCGTGCTAAATCGTTAAATAGGATTGATTTAGCCCAGCCTTCACCAGCACCTAGCACATCACCGTATGAGAAACCACCACAAGCTACCATACCGTGGAAGTCTTCTAGCGATACGCTACCTGATAGCACATCCGACATATGAACGTCTTTTGCCACAAAACCTGCACGATTAAATGCAGCGGCCATTTCAACATGTGAGTTAACACCTTGCTCACGCAAGATAGCAACTTGTGGTTTTGCCCCTTTAAGAATGTATGGCGCTGCCACGTCTTCATTTAAATCAAAGCTTAACTTAGCGTGTAATCCTGGATTTTCATCGTCTGTTTTTAGCGCGTATTCTTGCTCTGCACATTCAGGGTTATCACGAAGTTTTTGCATTTCATAACTTGTTTTCGACCACAACTTACGTAAATCAGTACGCTTAGCACTAAATACTGCTTCGCTATCAACGGACACATTAATAACGTTCGTGTTATTGAGCGTGCCGATATCGTGAGTTAATGTTGCAAGACCGTTATCAGCCAATACACTATTTACTGCATCTAAGTCAGCGGTTTTAACTTGAATGACGCCGCCTAGCTCTTCGTTAAACAACTGGGCTAGCGCATCACCTGTTGGCAAGTTGATGTCTAAACCAGTATTACCTGCGAACGCCATTTCGGTTAATGTCGTTAATAAACCTGTCTCTTATACACATCTCCGAGCCCACGAGACTAGGCATGATCTC
>CAJXRU010000137.1 GCA_913060565.1 uncultured Gammaproteobacteria bacterium
ACGAGATCATGCCTAGTCTCGTGGGCTCGGAGATGTGTATAAGAGACAGGAATTACCGTTATTTTCAGAGCCCGTTGCTGGCAATGTCAGTACGGCGCCAATAGGCAATGCTTTTGTCACAGGAGCACCTTTTGCGAGAATATCCCATGGTTCATCACCGTCAAATTGTGCTGCAGCGGCAATAAACTTAACGCCGTCGACAACAGAGCCACCGCCAACTGCGAGCAAATAGTCGATGTTTTCCGATTCTATAATGGGCAAGGCTTTGGCTAGTGTCTCGTAACTAGGGTTTGGCTCTACTCCCGAGAACTCAAACCACTGGTGATTCTTAAGAGCGTCAGTTACCTGCTGGTAAACGCCATTGTTCTTGATTGAACCGGTGCCATAAACTAAAAGCACCTTGGCATCTGCTGGGATTTCATTGGTGATTTGAGTAATTTGATTTGAACCAAAATGAATGCGTGTTGGGTTATGAAAGCTAAAATTTAACATAAAAAATCCTAATAATTATTGGTTCAAGTGAGTGATAAGCTTTTGCGCTACAAGTGTTGAGCTAGCTGGGTTTTGTCCTGAGATAATCAATCCATCTTGCACTGCAAAAGGATTCCAGTCAGCTGCGCGTTGATAGTCAGCGCCGCGTTTAATTAATTCGTCTTCTAATAAGAAAGGGACAATTTGGGTTAATTCAACCGCCGCTTCTTCATTATTAGTAAAGCCTGAGACTGCTTTTTTATTAATGAGGTAAGCATCGTTATTGTCTTTAATATTAAGTAACACAGCACTTGAATGACAAACCGTTGCAACTGGCTTATTTGCCTCAATTGTTGATTGGATGAGGGCAATTGAATCAACGTCATCGACTAAATCCCATAATGGGCCGTGGCCACCAGGGTAGAATACAGCATCATAATCTGATGCGTTAACTTGGTTGAGCTTTAGCGTATTTGATAGCTGATCTTTTACTTGTTCGTCACTGTCAAAACGCTGTGTATCGGCTGTTTGAAAGTCAGCTAATTCACTCTTTGGGTCGATAGGTGGCTGTCCACCTAGCGGAGAAGCTAAGGTAATTTCATAGCCTGCATCTTTAAATGCAAAATAAGGGGCAGCAAATTCTTCAACCCAAAATCCCGTTTTTTCGTCAGTATTACCTAGTTTATCGTGAGAGGTTAAAACCATTAGAATGTGTTTATTAGTCATTGCTTTTACTCAGTGTGTAAGTTGATAAAACACAGTTTACGCCTTCATTAAAATCATACAATGCAGATAAAATTAACTTCATTGTATTAAAAATTGATACAATTGGGTCGATAAAGGTTAAAGAGAGTAGATTAGTGATTGTTTCATTTGAACAATTAAAAAGTATGGTGGTTTTTGCACAAGTTGTTGAGCAGGGCACATTGAGTGGTGCGGCGAAACAACTCGGTTTGTCTCGGGCTGTGATTAGTTATCATATTAAAAAACTTGAACAGCAATTGGCCATTACCTTGCTTAATCGTTCTACCCGAACCATTTCATTAACAGAAGCTGGAAACGACTATTATCAGCATTGTCGAGTCATCGCGCAGCAAGCTATGGCTGCTAATCAACAAATAGAGAACTTGAAAACAGATCCTGTCGGTAGACTTAAAATAACTTGCCCTGTTAATGTCGGACTGCAAACTATAGTGCCGGCGCTTAATGAATTTCGCGGGCTTTACCCGAAGATAGAACTGGATGTCATGCTCACCGATGAGGTGGTGAATATTTTGCAACAAGGTATCGATTTGGCTATCCGCGGTGCACCCTTACCAGATTCAGGTTTGCAAGCTACCAAATTATCGACGTTAAAAACTTGTCTATGCGGTGCGCCTAGTTATTTTGAGAAACGTGGTATTCCTCAAAAGCCTAGTGATCTTAGTCATCATGAGTGGGTGATTTATAAACTGACAGCGAATAATCTTGAGTTAACAAAAGGATCTCGATCCTACACCATCAGTGTGAAGGGAAGCATTGAAACTAATAATGCCGCCGCCAGAACGGCCTTTGTCGAAGGGGGGCATGGCTTGGCAAGGATCCCAATGTATGATGCCATTCCTAAGATCCGTCAAGGGACTTTAATGTCGGTATTAGATGACTACACCATGAAAGACATTAATGTTTATGGCGTTTTTCCGCCCGGCAGTGCGAGTTCTAAAAAACTACGTTTACTATTAGACTTTTTGAAAAGTTATTTCAACAAAGTATTAGTAGAGGATTAATTCGTGTCGCGATGGGTTAGAAAACTCACTTCATTGAATTGAAATTAGATCGGTGTTTCTTTTGATAGCGCTTTTACCCAACATACAAATTCCTTATACTAGGCGCTTGTTAAGCAGATGTTTGAAATTATGAGTGAAGTGAATATTCTTGAAAATCGTCCGAATCAACCTGTTGGGCGAATTCGTCAGAAAAATCAATTGCGCATTATAGCGGCCGCCGAAGAGGAGTTTGTAACCTTTGGTTTTAAAGGCGCGTCAATGAAACGTATTGCCGAGCGTGCTGAGTTGCCTCGCGCTAATATTCATTATTACTTTAAAAACAAAGTCGATTTATACGCTGCTGTTTTAGGTGACATTGTAGAAGTGTGGAACTCGACGGTTGCTGATATTAACCCTGAAGATGATCCTAAAGAAACATTAACCGCCTATATTCGCGCTAAGGTGCTATCTGCGAAAGATAATCCGAATGCCTCGAGAATATTCGCGAGTGAAATAATCCACGGTGCGCCGCATATTGGTCAATATTTAAAGCAAGATTATCGCGTGGCTATCTTGAATATTACCAATGGTTTTCAATCATGGATTGACCAAGGAAAAATGGATGCCATTGATCCAATGCATTTGCTATTTATGATTTGGGGCTCAACACAGCATTACGCTGATTTTGGTGTTCAGGTGCGTGCCGCAATGGATAAAGATGAGTTAGATGATGATGACTTTGAGCGTATCATTGCGTCAATTACTCATATTATTCTAAAGGGTGTGGGATTAAATTAGGCTTTTGCTTGTTAAAGAAAAAGGGCAATTTAGTGATTAACGCTTGTTAATTAAGCGGAAAATTTTTACAGAACTGTATAATTTGATGTGCTTATAAAATTCATCTGCTTATTTGGAATAAATCTTAGGCACATCAGTTACTTTTCTTTGCGTCGCCAAAGAAAGGTAACCAAAAGAAAGGCGACCCGAAAGTTTAGCGTTGATTCTTCAATGATAAATTGCCTGTTCAATAACGTATTTGATCCGCATTTCGGCAACTGCTCCTGCGTTGCCCTACTTCCTGCATCCATGCAGTCACCTGCGGAAAATACTCAAAAGCTTGTCTGGAACAAGCTTTAACAGATTTAACTGGTCTCAAAGAGGTGAGTACATGGAATGTACGAATCAAAATCGTCCCTGATTTTTGCATTGGTCAATTTCTAATTTAAGACGCTAAACGACGGGAACTGACCACGCCTTAAGTCCGCCAAAAAACGGCACTACAGCCTAATGATTGCCCTTTTTTAATCGTGTGAGTTATTGATTGATCAGCGCAGCTCGCGGCGCAGAATTTTTCCTACTGGCGTCATTGGCAGCTCATCGCGGTATTCTACCTTGCGCGGTAGCTTGTAAGCAGTGAGGTGTTCGCGACAAAATTCTTTGATTTCATCAATACTCAATTGCTTGTCGCCTTTGGCTACGATGAACACTTTAACGGTTTCACCAGATCTATCATCTGCAACACCAATAGCTGCGCAGTTTTCAACGTCTGGATGTTGAGATAATACATCTTCAATCTCGTTTGGATA
Source organism: uncultured Gammaproteobacteria bacterium (assembly GCA_913060565.1). Taxonomy (GTDB): domain Bacteria; phylum Pseudomonadota; class Gammaproteobacteria; order Enterobacterales; family Psychrobiaceae; genus Psychrobium. Next base: position 3,803 of record CAJXRU010000137.1, read on the forward strand.
AACGTTAAAACCAGAAACAATAATCATATCTTTGATGCGATCGACAATAGAAACGAAGCCATCTTTGTCGATAATGGCAACATCTCCAGTTTTTAGCCACTCGCCGTCACTGGTAAAGGTATCTTTGGTTGCTTGTTCATTTTGCCAATAGCCTTTCATAACTTGTGGGCCTTTTATACATAGCTCTCCACGCTCGCCTATTGCCACTTCGCTTTCTTGATCGTCAATACATTTCATGGCAGTTCCTTGTAGCGGAATACCTACAGTACCAACACGCTCAAAGCCATTAAGTGGATTCATCGAAGCGGCTGGTGATGTTTCTGTTAACCCGTAAGCTTCAGAAATTGAACAGCCAGTCATTTCTTTCCAACGTGCTGAAGTATCAGTAGCTAGAGCTGTACCACCCGAGAGAGTAAATACTAACTTACTAAAATCGAGCTTCTTAAATTCTGGATGATTCATTAACGATACAAATAGTGTATTTAAGCCAATGAAACCCGAAAGTTTCCATGATTTGATAGCTTTGATAAATAAGTTAGTATCACGCGGATTAGCGATCAAAATACTGTGGACACCTAGGTGAACAAAAGCCATCAAGTGCACCGTAAATGAATAAATGTGATAGAGCGGCAGTGGCGCGACTACGTTTGCTTCAGTGGTATCAAAGATTCGATTGCCGTTGCCATCTTCTTGGTGCAACAATTCTGCTGCTTGCAGCATATTGGCGACTAAATTGCGATTGGTAAGCTCAGCTCCTTTTGATACACCAGTTGTGCCACCTGTGTATTGAAGGACAATCGTATCGTCCGGATTAGCAAGATGGGCAGGCGTAAACCCTTTGCCAAGGTTCTCTTTAAGGATTTGTCTAAATGAAATTGCTTCTGGTAGATGGTAAGCAGGAACCATTTTTTTCACGCGTTTTATTAATGTATTAACAAGCCAGCGTTTCAGGGTTGGCAGCATATCGCCCATAGAGGTCACTAATACAGTTTTTACGCCAGTTTGGTCTTGAATATTCTGTACTGATTTAGCAAAAATATCCATACACAATAACGCAGTAGCACCTGAATCGTTAAATTGATGAATCATTTCACGTTCGGTGTAAAGCGGGTTGGTGTTAACCACAACTAAACCAGCGCGCATTGCACCATACATCGCAATGGGATATTGCAATGTATTAGGCATTTGAATCGCAATCTTATCACCGGGTTTTAAATCGGTATGATTTTGCAGGTAATGAGTAAACGCGGCACTGTATTGATCGATTTCTCGAAAGGTCAGTGAATGCCCAAAGCCAGTAAAGGCTTTACGATCGGGAAAATTTTGCATTGCCTGTTCGATAACTTCAATCGCAGAGCTAAATTGTTCAAAATCGAGATTGTTTGCAACACCAGGGGCACGTTTTCCGTCCCAAAAAGATGCATCCATTGTTTCCTCCAAATACCTATTCTATTATTGTTATTTTGTGGTTGCGTGGTTGTTGAGTACCATTTGCAATGTCATGTTTGCGAGCTGTTTTAGCGATAAATCGCCATTAGGTTTATACCAATTGAGTGACCAATTAATGGCACCATTTAGTAAGCGTCGCAATATGTAATGATCAATATTTATCATGCCTTGCTGCTGCGCTTGTGCCAATATGTCAATCCAATATTGCTCATATTCGTCGCGTAGTTCTAACATGATAGTTTGATTTTCTTCATTTAGCGCACGCCATTCAAATACCAACACAGAAATATGCGCGCTGGTATCTAAAATCAGCGCCTGAAATTCACAGAGAATCAACGCCAGTAATTTGTCTTTTATGGTGTGGTTAAGCGACAGTGCCATTTCTACACGGCGAATATTTAGCAAAATTGCTTGCTGCATTACTTGCTTTAGAATTTCCTGTTTGTTGGGATAATGATGAAACAAACTACCGGACTGAATACCAATCGCTTTTGCAAGATCGCGTACTGTTGTTTTATCAAAACCACGATCGCGAAACAGGGTTGCTGCTGTCCCGAGTAAGCGTCCTTTAGGACTTTGCGGATCAACAATTATCGATTCATCGATGAGTTGCGATAAAATTTGCTCGTTGTCGTGCTGTGTCAAGGCAACAAAAGCCATAATCACCTTCTATTTAACAGCGTAATTCATGTTAAGTGTCGCTGTTTTTTTATTCTTATCAAGTCACCTTAACAGCTTTTTTTTGAATAACCAAGCAAGCGCTTGGGGTGACTAATTAATAGACGTTATTTCCAAAAGAAATAGTGTCTTTTTGTGGTTTAATTCAACACGCCATAATTAATTAGGTGTATAATTTTGACACTTTAAAAGCGAGGTAACACATTGACTTTAATTGATTTTAAAATGATGGGTGCAATAGAGCGCATTTTACTTCTGAGAACCATGGCAATAGTGATTCAGCTGTGTGCTGTGATTGGTTTTTTCGTTGTGATGCCACAAGACATAACGATAATTCCTTTACTTTCAATCATTGCACTTGAAACCGTATTTCATCTTTTTAGTTGGCGCAGGTATCGTCATCATCAAGCCTCTTCTTTTGCGGTTGCTGCGCAGGCAATTGCTGATATTGTTTTCTTAACGCTGTTAATGGCGTATAGCGGCGGGGCAACTAATGCGTTTGTTTCGCTGTTACTAATGCCTATTGTAATTGGTGCCGTGAGTTTACCGACACGTATGCTGGCTTTTGTATCATTGTGTGCGGTTATTGCTTATAGCGCATTGTTAATGAGCCTGCCTACTCACCAACATCACATGGATATGACTAATCATTTTATTGGCATGTGGGTTAACTTTCTTCTATCAGTCATCGTCGTAACCTTGGTGGTTGGCACCATGTCGAAGATGATTACTAATCGTGAGCGAGCGATTGCTAAACAACGAGAAGAACAACTTAGAAGTGAACAATTAATTTCATTGGGGGTGGCGTCGGCCCAAGTCACTCACCAACTGGCTACGCCATTAGCAAACTTACAGCTGTTGTTTGAAGAAATTCACGAAGAATTTCCACATGATGAAGCGGTAAAAGCGATGGAGTCACCATTGGAAATTTGCCGTAATGAACTTAATCATTTTAGAGAACTTGCCACTGCAATTCGTGAAAACAAAACCATTGAAGTTTCACCATTAACGTTGTTTAAGGATATTAAGACCGCCTCTAATCTTCAGTATCCTGAGTTAGAGCTCGTCACTCATATAGCAGAGGATGATTTTAACGCCATGTTGATTCAATCTGATGCGATGTTATTGCCGGCAATCTGTAACTTGTTACAAAATGCCGTTAAATCCAATCAACAATCTGGCGTTAATCAAGTTGAGTTAGGGTTAACGGCAACTAGGTCACATGTCACCATTAGCATAAGGGATTTTGGTGGCGGTATTGAAGCGTCTCGCTCATTAGGCGCGTCGTTAGTTGAAAGTGATAAAGGACTTGGTATGGCGCTAATGTTATCTAACAGTACCTTTGAACGTTTAAATGGTGAGCTTGTACTGAGTAATCATAGCGAGTTAGGCGCTGTCGCGTCTGTTAAATTACCACTAGTTAAAGGAAGTTAATGTGAAATTATTGATCATTGAAGATGACGTTGCGTTTGCACAAACGCTGGCAAGGCGCTTGGCAAAATATAATTTTGAACCAAGCATTTGTCATGATGCTGGCAGTGCGCTAGGTCAATGCTTAGATCTTTCACCTGAATACATCTTACTTGATATGAATCTTGCTGGTGATAGCGGTTTGCAATTAATCACGCCAATTCGAACCCAATTACCGCAAGCGACCATTGTGCTGTTAACGGGATTTGCCAGTATTGCAACAGCAGTTGAAGCTATGCGTCTTGGCGCCAATGATTATTTGGCCAAACCGGTGACCACGCCAATGTTATTGAAATCGTTATTGGGCGAATCAGGTGATTGTGATGCCGAGTTAGCGGTGGATGATGCGATGTCTGCTGAACGGGTAGAGTGGGAGCATATTCAACAAGTATTAGCGACAAATGATGGCAATGTGTCGGCTACAGCGCGTCAACTAAATATGCATCGCCGTACGTTACAACGAAAACTGCAAAAACGTCCGGTGGTTAAATAATCTTTTTCTTTAGTAAACTCTGGTAAGTAACCGCCACTAATGACGGTTACTTCATGTGATTGGTTAATTTAATAGACTAAAATTGATAATCAAAAGACACATACATTGCACGTCCTTTAGCACTAATACGCTCACCAACAGCAAAGTCACTGCCTCTAGCACGGTTAACGCCACCAAGATGTGGTTGATAATTCTTGTTTAGTAAATTTGTAACGCCCACGCCAATTGAAAGTTGTTGATTCACATCATAACTACCTTGCCAATCAACCACACCGTAGCCTGCTGAACGTTGCTCATTATTTAGTTCAGAAACTTTGTTTTGGCGATCAAAAGCGCGTACTGACAATTGGCTTTGCCATTGTTCGAATCGGTAATGAAGTGCAACCTGCATGTTCAACGGACTAATGCGATAAAGATCGTCATTGATATCGTCACGAGTTCCACGAACATAATTAAATAGACCACTTAAAGAGAAGTGATCGTTAATTGGTGCGCGCCAGTTAATGTCCAATCCATAGATAGTTGCATCGATATTGCTAAATTTCAGCGGTGTTGCATCACCCATCATGTTGGCTACCATCATCACGCTTGGATTATTGGTGACGGAAGTCCCTTGAATGTAATCATCAACTTTTTGATAGAAAATGTGTGGTTCGATACTGATTCCATTCGCTTGATAGTGAGCGCCAACATCGATTTGATACGCTGTTTCAGCATCAAGGTTAACATCGCCAATATAGGTTTTGCCATCAGCTAGGCCGCCAGTTGCTTGCATCGGGAGCCATAGGTAACGCTCTTGATAACTTGCTGCACGTTGTTTGATTCCTGCGCCAGCAATTAACGTCCAATTATCGTTAAGTGTGCTTTGGCTATTAGCCACTAAATCGAATGTTGTATCAGAGGTACTGTTATCTTGTTGGTTGAAGGCAGTTTGCAATGCCATCACATGTGGATTCATCATGGCCATTGAGCTTGAGACATCACCAGCATCACTGCTGTTAAATTTTACTCGAGCGCCTAATGTGTAATTAAATGATGAGTCGTCTTGGCTGTATTGTGCAAATAGTGAATGACGTTGGTCTTTCACATCATTAAAGTTGCGAATTAAAAACATGCCGTTGTTTGGGTTGGTAATATCCGCATCATGTGTAGCACTAACTCCATCTAAGCCAAGTAGCCATTGCTCAAGCTCCAATTCGACTTTGTAGTCGTACGTAGTGGCAATGGCAGTGGTATATCGATGCATATCCGCCATCATATTAACGCGCTGTTGATAATTATCCATGCCGTGTGTGGCATCTTGATAGCCCAATTGCCAACTTAAGACATAATCAGTTGTCGTAAATTGCCCATCGACATTGAAGCGATCAGTTTTAATGTAATCGATATCCATTGGTAGTGCAGGTGTGCCAGTCTCATCGGTTTTAGAGTGATGCCAGCTAACGCCAATTTCACGTTGTCCGTTGTCGTAGCGTAAATCTAATCCCGCTTGTGTTTTATCATATTGGCTTGATTTGATAACACGTTTATTGGCATCTTCGTAATCATCGGCACGCTGTTGATTAGCATAAATAAACAGTCCAAAATCATCTTGGCTCGTTTGTAAATTTCCGCTCAACGTTGAAGCATCATTGTGCTCGTTGTAATTTGCATGAACCATGCCTGATAATTGCTCATTGGCTTGAGGATCGGCATGTTTTAATTGCACATCTATTGCGCCGCCAATGGTATCAATACCACTGCTAACTGGGGCAATACCACGATAAACAGATAACGACTCAACCATTACTGGGTTAAGGTAAGTAAGCGGGGCGTCCATCGCGTTTGGTCCGGCACTAACGATCTTTTGCCCGCCAATACTTTTGGCTATTCGTGAGCCAAACATGCCGCGGTATTGGGCAATACCCGTAATAGGGCCATTTTTATTAACATTGGCACCTGGAATTGTACTCAACCAGTCGGCAACATCAGGCTCTACATAACTACCGGTTGCAAAAGTGGTTTGATCTTGAATCATACGTGGTGCTGTAATCGTAATGACATCGATAGTTTCCGGTGTCGCTTTAGATACCGCTGCATAAGTTTGAGGGATACATAAAGTTGTCGCAATGAGTACTGACAAAGGATTAAGTTTCATAATATGCTCTAGCTAATTAGTATTGGTGCTATTTTGAATGATATTAACCACATTTACCGAGTAAAATGACCATGTGCGACAATATGTCGCACCCTTTGAAACTCAAGGAGAGCAAGACATGCAGAGCGTTTTAGATTTTTGGTTTAGTGAAATTGATCCAAGTCAATGGTGGGTGAAAGATCTCGCTTTTGACGCACAAATTCATGCGCAATTTAAAGATATTCATCGCCAAGCTGTGCTAGGGGAATTATATCAATGGCGTGCGACGCCCAAAGGACGATTAGCTGAAATTATTGTATTAGATCAATTCTCACGCAATATGTATCGAGATACGCCACAATCTTTTGCGTTTGATTCATTGGCATTGGTGTTAGCACAAGAAGCAATACGAGTTGGCGATGATAAATTACTGAGCCCACAAGAGCGCAGCTTCTTATATATGCCGTTCATGCATAGTGCTGTCTCTTATACACATCTGACGCTGCCGACGAAGAGGATAGTGTAGATC
>CAJXRU010000138.1 GCA_913060565.1 uncultured Gammaproteobacteria bacterium
TGCCTAGTCTCGTGGGCTCGGAGATGTGTATAAGAGACAGTGATTACACAGTTAGATCTTTATCTAAATTTATTGCGCAAAGTACCGTACACCCAAGGTGTCACTGTACCAAATGAAAGTGGCGCTCAATTACTTGAACAAGCCATTGAGTTAGATAAATTTACGGTAACCAATGATGAGCTTGGCGATGTTATTAGTTTGAATGCATCGGGTGCGGTAACCATGACGTACTATCGCAATAACATTTTGCATCTTTTCGCTCTGCCGTCGTTAATTGCAGCGAGCTTAGTTTATAAAAACATGACGACGAAGCAAGAAGTTAGCAGTCTAGTATCTGGTCTGTATCCACTTATTAAAAACGAGTTGTTCCTTGGTTTCGATCAAGAAAAACTAACTCAATATATTGAGAATGTTTTAGAACAAATGGCGGCTTCGAATTTAATTACTATCGATGACAATCGGATTGCGATTGTAGCGGCAAACAAAACACAATTGATTATTATGGCGCAGCATATTCAGGAGACGTTGCAACGCTACGCAATCGTGCTGAAAATCATGCAGAAGAAACCGAATATTGAGCGCTCAGCATTGAGCCATGATAGTCATGTACTGGCACAGCGATTGTCTAATATCCATGGAATTAATGCGCCAGAGTTCTTTGATAAGAACGTATTGTCGACTTTTATCAGCGGCTTAAAAGAGCTAGATTATTTTACTGGTGAACAAGATGAGCACAACAATGAAGAAGTTATGCAGTTAGTAGAGACGGTAACTAGCTTGTTGAGACCGACAGTATTGGCAACGATTAAAGCAAGTTTAAATTAGCCTAAAACACAGGTGAAGTTTATCGACTTTGGCGGTGTGAGATATATCTTACAAGCTCGTGCGTTAATTTGGCTGTTACTATAAAAAATAACTGCACTAAATAATGTAAGTGATTGATTTGTAGTTTATAATTGTTGTTGCTTTAAAAATTAATTTAGCATGAATAAAAATTATTTTTTAAAGCATATCGCCACTAACCACTGATTCACATATTATTAATCCCAGCTAGGAAGCACAGAGCACAAGGAAAGGCTCACCTTGTCAGGGAAAGGAAGTTTGACAGACGCTAGGATGGTGTCACAAAGGTTCGCTACGGAATAGCTCGCCAGGAAGGCGAAGATACTAAAGGATGTAGGATCAAGACTCAAAGGATTGACCCTCAAGGAAAGAGGGAAAGGCACAACTTCGGTTGTGCCTTTTTTATGTTCAGGATGAACGGTATCTCGCGGTGCCATGGATGGCAAGGAGCGAGGGTGTTCACGACTAAATGGTCAAATCTACTTAACAATTACCCTGACATCCAATAATGCGCAACTATGGCGGTGAATAATACCCAACCAACGTGATTGTTGGCTAGAAATGATTTAAAGCAACTCTCCCTATCACGCTTAGATGTATCTATAAACTGCTTAGTGAATAATGCACCAGCGATGGCAATACCCGCATAGTAAATCCAAGACAATTGTTCTAGTAGCCCTACTTGAATCAAGCATATCACCGTTGCTATTTGTAATAGCGCAATAGCCAAGCGATCGAAGCGGCCGAACAATATCGCCGTTGATTTAACACCAATATTGACATCATCATCACGATCTACCATCGCGTAATAAGTATCATAAGCTACTGTCCAGCAAAGGTTTGCTGTAAATAGCCACCACATTTGTGGCGGAAGTTCGTTGCTTTGTGCTGCAAATGCCATGGGTATCGACCAACCAAATGCTGCCCCTAGAACGACTTGTGGTAAATGTGTATAGCGCTTCATGAAAGGATAGGTTGTAGCAAGTGCAACAGCCACAAAAGACAGACCAATGGTTAGGCTGTTCATGGTGAGCACTAACGCAAAAGAAATCACTAATAGCGCGAAAAATAGACCAATGGCTTCTCTACTTGATACTACGCCAGTCGCCAGAGGTCTTTGAGCGGTGCGCTTTACTTTGCCATCAACTTTGCGATCGGCAAAGTCATTGATGACACAACCTGCTGAGCGCATCATTAGAACTCCTAGAGTAAACACAATAAAAACATCAAGTTTAGGAAACCCGTTAGCACTGAGCCATAGCGCCCAGTACGTTGGCCATAGCAATAAGAGTGTTCCAATTGGCTTATCCAGTCGCGTTAATTGAATTAAACCATGCAGTTTTGCAGAAGATATCATAATAAACTCTTGGAGTAGGCAAGGCTGCCAGGTAAAAAACATTCAACAACACACAGTGGATAGTCTTGAAGATAAAACATTGAGCGTCTCGCCCAAATGTTTGATTGAGCAGGCAGTAATAATTGCTGACTCATCATAGCAATGGGAGAAAATTCGTTGAATTGACAAACTTCGATGGCACTGCGGCGCATACTTGGATCGCTAAACAATACCTCGCCTAGTGATGTATTGCCTAATGTGGCTAAACGTTTGTTCGCATGGGCTAAGGTTGCTTTAGGAATTAATGTTCTCGCATAAACTTGCGCTTGATTATCACATATAAGTAGCACTTCACGACATTCAATATCATCATTCTCAAATAAGTCTTTCTCTTGTTGTGACAAAGCTGAATGTGATTGTTGCAATACTTTTACTTCAAATGACTCGCTTTGCCGTGTTAGTCGTTTCGTCAAGGAAGCGCTATCAAGCAACCAATCACTTAAAGGCTCTCGCCATTGCGGCACTGAATCACAGTGTCCATCAAACCATTGGGCAGTGAGACCTTGTTTAAATGGCATAGTAATTGAATGATAATTAGGCACTATCTTGGTACAAGATATTGACGGAGATTGCGAATTTGAGGTCACATTAAGTAGCTATCGAAAAATAATGGCTTTATTATGCGCTAGCTCGCAGGAAAAATCATGCTAAAGCAGCGAATTAATTGCTAAAAATAGCACTTGGCTTTACCATTAACGGCAATGAGTATTTTAGAAAAGTTTTGGGGAGTAGATCGTGTTAAAAAAAGTCCTATTAAGCGTATTGTTAACCCTAGCAATGGCAAATAGCCAATTAGCCTATGCTGAAGATGGCGCACCTATGGACAGTTATGCCTATTATGGTTTTGAACCTGATATTACAACTAACTATTTGAGCGAAGGTAACCAACTCGGTTTTATTCGAATTACCCTTGAACTTATGGTTAAAAGTCCTGATCACGTGTCTATCATTGAACATCATGCGCCGTTATTACGTGCTAAAGTGGTAGAAATTCTAGGTGAGCAAACTGAAGAAAAAATTAAGTCTCCAGCAGGCAAAAAAGAAATTCGAGAAGTCTGTTTAGATGCTATTAATGCTTTGCTAAAAGAAGAGACTGGGCAGGAACTTGCAGTGAGCTTGTTATTTACTAAATATATTTATAACTAGTAAACACATTAAGCAACGTTCTTCTAAGCCCCATTTACAGGGGCTTTATTTTTTAACGCAAAAATATCCAAACGCGAGTCCACTTAGTAGCCCAGCTAAATGTGCAGTATTAGCAATATTCATTGGTAATAAATCAAAAAAGCCCGCCGCCATCCAGAACAATGATAATCCGAAAAAAGCAGGTGCAATTGTGATGCCTTCGCTAGGTTTAAACTTACTATAAATCCACACATATCCAAACACGGCATACACAACACCCGACATACCGCCGAAAAGAGAGCCAGTCGCCAAGTATTGTGCTGTATTAGAAATAATGGCTGCGATAAAAAACAACGTCATAATTCGCTGAGTTGACTGCTTAATTTCAATGAGCCCACCAAAATGCCACCACATCGTTAAATTCATTGTGATATGCATCATTGAAAAATGTATTAATGCAGGCGTGATTATTCGCCAAGGCTGTGCCACATCAAACGGTTGGTTGAGGGGGGAAAAAAATAAGAACTGAGACAGGTCGCCTTGTCCTTGGCCACCAAATATAAAAACTATCCAACACAACGTAAAAATAATGGTTACAAAAAGGCTGCTTTTACTCATTAAAATCGCTAAAAATTCTTGATTTGGATTGCGGGCCAAATCATTATTCGCTTCAATCTGTTGATTGGGGGTTTGCCATGAAGCAGCGATATATTTTCCTTGATTGGGTGAGCGAACAAACTCTTCGAATTCTTTTTTAATTAACAGTCGTTTCTCACCGTTAACTAACCATATTTCGCAGCCATCCTCGACCTCTTTTAACTGGCAATTGGCATCAAGGCCATTGGCATAGTCTATAAATGCCTGAGCCATTCGAAGGTTATTAACTTGTCCTATTAAATACATTATTACCCTTGTGGCCAACTACCGTCTTCGTTACGGTTTATCCATGGCTGAGAAAGCCAATAATAGCTCGATTTCGTGCGGCTTTGCGCTGTGCAATTATAGCGTGATCTCCCCGCAGGTAAATCAATATTAGAAGCAACACTAAACGATGATTTATCTATCCAAGTGACATCTACTTTCTCACCCAAGATATAGCAGGTTAATGTAGGCTTATAGATATCCGATAAATCTAAAGTCACCACCAATTCAGGTCGTTTAGGATTGCCTTGAGTATGCTGATCTAACTGTGGATTGTCATTGGTCAGTTTCTTGATTGGCATGGCCATCGTTTGTAACTTAACTTTGAGTGTCTTTAGGTTCGCGTAACGACCGGATGCAGGAAAACGCGGCAACGCTTGCCTGTTAGACTGCTTTGATAACGCACCGGAATGTTGGCCAAAGGCGATGAAGTCTAATGATTTAACCAACGCTAGTAACTCCGTGTTGTATTCGCCATAGGGGTAGGCGAGGTATTTAAGTTGTGGCCCTAGCTGTTCATCAATGATGCGTTGCGCTGTCGTAATATCTTCACTGGTCCGTGCCTTCCATGCTTCGATGTCTTCGTTTTCTAATTGACGATTAAGATGATCATGGTTGAGGCTGTGGTTAAGGATTAAAACGCCTTGCTCTGACAATGATTTCAATTGTGGCCAAGACAGCATATTGCTTCTGCCTTGGTTTATTTCCTGCGGTGCAACGAAAATTGCATAGGGAAATTCATTGGTTTTTAAAATGGGATCGGCATTAGTTAATACATTGAGATAACCATCATCAAAGGTGATAGCAACCGTTTTTGCGTCGAATTTCTTACCTTTTTTTAAACCGTCAACAATCTCGTTAAGCGGTAACACTTTATAGTTTTGTTGCTTTAAATAATTCATATGCAGTGTAAACTGCTCAACAGAGATTGAAGTAGAAGCAGGCGTGTCATCACTGACATGATGATATTGCAAAATACTTACGGCTTTGGCATAAAAAGCGCTAAAAAAACTTAATAACACAACAATCAAAAACTGCTTAAAACGCATATCAACTTCCTAAGGTTAATTCTAATGAGCATTGTCGCCTCCATTGACACACAGCGCAAGTTATTGCTTTTAGCATTGCCAATGATCTTATCAAATATCACCACACCGCTGTTAGGCATGGTGGATACCGCTGTTATTGGTCACCTCGAACATCCCTATTACTTGGGTGGCATTGCGGTTGGTAGCATGATTATTAGTATTCTTTTTTGGCTATCGGGTTTTTTACGCATGTCGACTACTGGCGTGATTGCACACGCTGTTGGCGCAAAAGATGTTGATAAAATATGGCAGTACTTTTTTCATTCGAGCATGCTGGCGTTGGGTATTGCTGGCTTGCTACTTATCGCTAAAACGCCGCTAATTAACGGTATCTTAGGCGCTATGGAAGCCAGTGAAGAAGTTGCTCAATATGCCAAGGTGTACTTTGATATTCGAATATTTTCGGCGCCAGCTGCACTACTAAACCTCGTTGTATTAGGCTATTTCGTTGCTAGGCAGCAAGTTAAGTGGGTGGTTTATCAGCTATTTGTTATCAACGTGATAAATATTACGCTGGATATTTTCTTAGTGGTGTATCTCGATTGGGGAGTTGCTGGCGCTGCAACAGCATCTGTTATCGCCGATTATTGCGGCTTATCGATGCTAATCGTTGTTCTTTTGCCGCAAATTAAGCAAGTTAACTGGCGAGTGCTTATCCGCCCTAAATCGGTGTTTTTTACGAAATTATTGAGTCTCAACAAGGATATTTTTATTCGCTCTTTAGCGCTACAAGCGTGTTTAGGTTTTGTCACTATCACAGGGGCAGCACTGGGTGATGTGACTGTTGCTGCTAATGCTATTTTACTCAATCTATTTTTGTTTGCGTCCTACGGCTTAGATGGATTTGCCTATGCCGCGGAATCTTTAGTCGGTGAAGCAAAAGGCCAGAAAAATGGCCAGCGCCTGCATCAAGTGGTGATGATTAGCGGACTATGGAGCGCTATTGTTGGCGGCCTATTCGCGTTGTTGCTGTTTTTCTTAGGTGAAGCATGGATTGCTTTGCTCACAGATTTAACGCCAGTGCGAGAATACGCGCGTGAGTATCTGCCATGGCTTATCGCTATTTGCGCCATTGGTTGGCTGACATTCTTGATGGATGGTGTCTATGTCGGATTAACGCGTAGTAAACAAATGCGTGATTCTATGTTGTTGTCTTGTGCGGTTTTCTTCGGGGTGTGGTTTAGCGTTGAGCAGTGGCAAAATCACGGTTTATGGTTAGCGTTCTTTTGCTTTATTGCCACACGCTCTTTGAGTTTAGCCATTGATTACACCCTACTTTATCGCCGCGGCGAGCTAAACTCGCCATCGACCTTTACTTAAACAAACCACTTGACCACCAACTTTTAGTTGGTATTGATTATTTTTAAATACGCCGTCTAAATGAATATATGATTTACGTTTCATTTGAAAACCTTGCTCAACGATTGCTGAGATGTTGTGCGCATCATGTGTTAACAGGTAGGCAAGGAAACATCCATTTGCACTACCTGTTGCTGCATCTTCAACTAAGTTTTCATGCTCGACGCAAAACATTCGGCCGCTATAATCATTTGCCTTTTCAGTCGTTTCTGACGTGACAAAAAATAATGATGTCGTAAGCCCTGTATCACTATTGGATTTGTATCTATTTACCTTTATTAAAAAATTTATGACGGCCTGTGAATTCAGATTCATTCGATTCAGCGCCGCCAAACTGGTTACTGGGATAATAATATAAGGTAACCCTGTCGTTATTTCTTCTATCGGCTTTTGAATATCAAGAATTGCAGATTCAATGCCTAATCCATCGATGATCTCTTGATGACTATACGTTGCCAAGAACTGAGGAGCAGATTGTGTCATGGTGAAAAGACTATTATCTACATCGTTGATGGCATTTAAATCAATGTTAATCGCTGCATGATCTAGTTTCAGAGCAATCCGCCTTTTAGGCGTTGATAATAGATACTTTGAAATAACAAATGCAGTGCCTAATAACGGATGTCCCGCAAAAGGCACTTCATACTCTGGGGTAAAAATTCTCACGCCAAACTCTTCATCATTAGTGTTTGTTTTTATGAAGGTGATTTCAGGAAAGTTGAGCTCTTTAGCTATTGCAAGCATCTGCTCAGCTGACGCGTTGTTCTCAAAATCAATAAAAACGGCGAGTTGATTTCCACCGTATTTTTTCGAGGTGAATACATCTAGCAAGTAGTAGGTTAATTCAGTCATGCTCTGAGTATTTAAAAGCAGTTAAAGTTGACGGGTGAGTATTTGCCAAAACATTTTCCAATCGCCCATTAAGCTCCATAATGGATAGGTGAAAGTGGCTGGTCTATTTTTTTCAAAAATGAAATGGCCAACCCACGCAAATCCATAACCAATAATAGGCAGGCTTATCAGCCATATAAATTGTTGGGTATAAAGGGAGTAAGCTAATATAAGGAGTATTAAGGCGCTGCCAACAAAATGTAATTGACGACATATTGGATGCTGATGTTGGGAAAGGTAAAAGGGATAAAACTCATTAAAGCTTTGATAGCGTTGTTCCATGTTTTATCCCCTTCAATTGGCAATGGCCTATTTTAAGTAAGGCAGTGCATCACCGTGCATGTTTTCAATGGCCATGCCCTGGGTTAAAAATGCATCGCGCACCACGCCAACCATTTCAAAGCGACCTGCGGCGTAAATCTCATAAGGGCTTAAGTCGCTAATATCATTCATCACAGCTTTATGAACTTGGCCTGTGCCGCCAAGCCAGTTTTCTGGTGTATTTTCTACTACTGGCACAAACGTTAATGTATCGTGATCTTGAGCTAGTGCTTGCATTTCGTTGAATAAATACATGTGTTCAACGGCTTGGCAGCCCCAGTAGACGGTGACATCACGTTGATCGTTTGTCGCCATTAATTCGCGAACAATTGAACGAACATAACTAAAACCGGTTCCGCCAGCAACTAACAGGATAGGGCGCTGATGACTGTTATCAAGCTGCGCTTCACCGTGTGGTGCAAGAATCGTAATTTCACCAGTTTCTTTCATGCGGTCAATGACTTGCATCGGGTAGCTTTGTAACTCAGATGCGCCAATGTGCAACTCAATTAACTCACCGTCGCTTGGAGAGCTAGCAATTGAAAATGGGCGTTTGTCATCATCAGACATTTTTACCATTAAATATTGACCGGCTTCGTAGGTGAATGGCTGGGCAGGACGCAATACTACGTGGAATACGCTTTCGTTAAACGCTTCTAGCTTAACAACCTGACAGTTGATTTCTGACATTAAAGTAACCTTGGGAATAAATTAGTGCATAAGATGTGCTAAGAATAACGTAGTTGGGCGATTTTTAGAACTCACCCAACCAAGTAATCGGCGGTTTTATCTACTTTTCTTTAGGGAATATGGCTAAATCATCCCAAAGTTCGTCAACGCGATCTTTAACTGCTTGAGTCATTACGATAGGCTCGCCCCATTCGCGATCGGTTTCGCCTTGCCATTTGTTGGTGGCATCGAGCCCCATTTTAGAACCTAAACCAGCCACAGGTGAGGCAAAGTCGAGGTAATCGATAGGTGTGTGTTCAATCATCGTTGTATCACGTGCGGGATCCATACGGGTGGTAATGGCCCAAATAACATCGTCCCAGCTACGGGCATTAATGTCATCATCACATACAATCACAAATTTGGTGTACATAAACTGGCGCAAGAAAGACCAAACCCCCATCATCACGCGTTTGGCATGACCGGGATATTGTTTCTTAATGGTCACCACCGCCATGCGGTATGAACACCCTTCCGGTGGTAGGTAAAAATCGACAATTTCAGGAAATTGTTTCTTTAAAATAGGTACAAACACCTCGTTGAGGGCAACCCCTAAAATGGCTGGCTCATCAGGTGGACGCCCCGTGTAGGTGCTGTGATAAATAGGATCTTTACGATGCGTGATATGGGTTACCGTAAATACTGGGAACTCTTCCACTTCATTGTAATAACCAGTGTGATCGCCATAAGGCCCTTCAGGTGCCATTTCACCGGGCTCTAGATAGCCTTCAAGTACGTATTCAGCACTGGCAGGCACTTCCAAATCATTACTTAAACACTTAACAACTTCACTGCGACTGCCACGCAATAAACCGGCAAACGCATACTCAGACAATGTATCTGGCACAGGCGTTACCGCGCCAATAATCGTTGCAGGATCGGCGCCTAATGCTACCGATACTGGATAACGTTCACCAGGATTCGTTTCTTGAAATTCTTGATAATCTAACGCACCACCGCGATGAGATAACCAACGCATGATGAGCTTATTTTTAGCCAAGAGCTGCTGACGATAAATACCTAAATTTTGACGCTCTTTATGTGGGCCGCGAGTAATGGTTAATCCCCAAGTGACAAGAGGCGCTACATCACCCGGCCAGCAATGCTGGATGGGTAATTTCGTCAAATCAACGTTGTCACCTTCCATCACGAAATCTTGGCAAGGCGCTTTCTTAAGACGTTTTGTCGGCATGTTAAGCACTTGCTTATACATCGGCAACTGATCCCACGCGTCTTTTAACCCTTTCGGCGGCTCAGGCTCTTTGAGCTTCGCCATTAACTCACCAACGTCACGCAGTGCTTCGGTGGACGTTTGTCCCATGGCTAACGCAACACGTTCTGGTGTGCCAAATAAATTAGCTAACACTGGCGTCGTGTGGCCTTTCACATTTTCAAACAACAATGCAGGACCTTTGGCACGTAATGTGCGATCGCCAATTTCGGTCATTTCTAAGTAAGGATCAATTTCTGCAGTAATGCGTTTTAATTGCCCTAGTTTTTCTAGCTGCGCTATGAAGTCACGCAGATCGTTGTATTTCATTTTTTCTCCCACAATAACGTGACATTCATCTTATTTAAATTACTTCACGTATATTGTTGTTTTATAAGTTGTCGCAATATATTAAGCGAAGATCATTCCCGTCATTTAGCGCCTTAGGTAATCAACTGACCAATGAAAAAATCAGGGATGATTTTTTAGTATTTTCCGCAGGGATGCGGATTAAATACGGTATTGATT
>CAJXRU010000139.1 GCA_913060565.1 uncultured Gammaproteobacteria bacterium
GAAAGCGCTTATCACCCTTCTTGCTCGTGTAAAATGGGCGAGGATGAGATGGCAGTGGTTGATAGTGAAACCCGCGTTCACGGCTTACAAGGACTACGGGTTGTTGATTCGTCAATTTTCCCAACCATTCCAAACGGTAACCTCAACGCGCCAACCATTATGGTGGCAGAGCGTGCCAGCGATATGATTTTAAACCGTGAGTTATTAGCGCCATCTAGCGCACCTGTCGTGATGGCAAGTGCGGCTGGCCAGCGTGATAATTCACCAAAACGCGTGACCAATTAGGTCACATTTTTGAGTACGTATTCAGGCGTTAACTATCCTAGTCACCTGTAAAGAGTAATTAGGATAATTAAAACCTGAGGCACGCTACTCAGTTAACTTAGGAGAAAAATGTGTTAATTCACAATAATAAAAACAGGAGTCACTCATGACCACTTGGTTATCTGCGGGATTGATTTTTACCTTCGTTGCTATTGCTTTCGTCGTTGTACGTTGGGGTAATATGCGCTGTGTTGGTGTAACACCCGTAAGAACTTTTACCTTTATCGCTATTTTATTCACCTCTGGCTTAGATGTGGGACTTATTATGTTCCCGCTAACAGAGTTTGCTGGTTATGCCGATGTGGCCACTAGTCCTGAATATGCGTTTACCAATCCACTCGCTATTGAGTTTGGTTTTTGGGCCTTTTTAATCTGGGGCTTCTACTTCTTAACGTGTTTCTATTTCTGTGTTATTGAACCGCGTGTGAAGTTTTTTGAAATTCCAGTAATTAAAATCATCAACAATATCGTTATCATCGGTACTTGTGCGTTCACCGCTTACTTATTATTAAGCAATTTACCATGGTATGTACCATCACTTGGCGATGGCGAATCAATCATCAGCACCTTCTATTTGATTGTTTTTGTAGTGATTGCTGCTGCGGTTTATTCAAGTACTAGCATTCGTTATGTTCGAATTTTAAGCTTGGCCACAACCTACTTATTCCTAGGACTTATTGTTCTCATGTGGGCTGGCGCATTCTTATCAGACAAAGGCGATATCAGCGCATTTGTTAGCACTGTTGCGTTGATTGGCGGTTATTTCGGTAACATTCACGAATTTGTACTACCAATGAATGACTATCATGAATTCTACCTATTCTGGTGGTTTGCTTGGAGCATCATGATTGGTCAGTTTACAGCGCGTTTTG
This sequence comes from uncultured Gammaproteobacteria bacterium, assembly GCA_913060565.1. Lineage (GTDB taxonomy): Bacteria > Pseudomonadota > Gammaproteobacteria > Enterobacterales > Psychrobiaceae > Psychrobium. The sequence continues at coordinate 1,197 of CAJXRU010000139.1, forward strand.
TTGGCGGTTTACGTACTTATCAAGTACTCGGCGCAATGTTAATTTTCCCGTCTATTCCAATCGCCATTTGGTTCGCTGTGCTTTATTACTACAGCTCAAACGGCATTGAAACAGCAGGATTTTATAACATTACCATGGCGATTGTAGGCATCACCTTTGTTATCAATTCACTTGATTCATTGATCCGCTTATACACTGACAATCTTGATTTAACGGTAACTAAATTAGGCAAGGTAAAATACTTCTTTGGTAACTTAATTGCGCTGAGCTTATTAACCTTATTGTTTAAACTCGACTTCCTACAAATTCAGTGGGTAGGCGCCGTTGTAATCGGTTTATTCTTTACCTGTTTTGGATACATTCTTTTCAAGAAATTCAATGCAGTAAAAGAAATCAAAGCATCGCCAGAAGAAAATAAAATCGACTTTAAAAAGATCGAATTAATTAACTAACTACAATTTTGTGCGCCTTATTGGGCGCACCTTTTACTTGGAAAATAACATGAAAAAAACAATGATGGCAGCCAGCCTTTCTGGCCTACTTTTATTATCAACGAATGCTATGGCTGATGTATCTTCAACAGTTAAAGTTGTTTCTGATTACACCTTTAACGGTGTTAGCCAAACAGGTAACGATCCAGCACTACAAGCGAGCCTAGATTACGCTGCAAATAGCGGTTTCTACGCAGGTACTTGGGCATCAAACGTTGATTTTGGCGGCGGTGATGACACTAACCTTGAATGGGATGCTTACATTGGTAAATTCTACCAATTAAACAAAAAGTGGAGTGTTGACACCGGTATCGCTTATTACACCTACCACGGTGATGATGCGTCATCTAGCTACAACTACCCAGAAGCTTACGCAAAGTTTGGCTACAACTCATCAGTGGGTGATACTGAGTTCAACTTCTGGTACTCATGGGATTACTTTGGACTAGACGCTAACCACTACATCGCGATGGTAGCTCACACATTTGAAATTACAGAAGGCCACAACATTCGCGTCGGCTTTGATCGTTCTACGTCTACAGATGAAACAAAATGGTCTTGGGATGGCGGCAAATCTTACAACCATTACAGTGTTGCCTACACCACAAGTTATAACGGTTTTGATTTTGATCTTACATTAGAAGATACAAGCATTGATTCTGATACAACCGACACTCGTGTTGTATTTGGTATTTCACGTACTTTTGGTTTTTAATCAATATCTAAGCGTGTAAAAAACAACCCAAAGCCCTTTCAAAATTTAAGTGATGAGGGCTTTGTATTTTCAACGTTAGATTTTTCTGGTAATGTTCGCGCATTGCATAACGGCGAACTCAATCGAGCTATTATTCGCACGCTATCTGTTATTTTGGAGCATCATGGAAAAATACGAACAGCTACTTATTTCTTTACGCCAAATTATTCGAGCAATCGATATACATTCACGTAAACTCAGTAAGCAATCGGGGTTAACAGGCCCACAACTCGTTGTTATGAAAAAGATAGCAGAGCTTGACGCGCCTATGGCTAAGCAAGTCGCTAATGAAATTAACTTAAGCCCTGCGACTGTGACTAGTATTATCGACAGACTCGAAGCAAAAGAGTTAGTGATCAGACAACGTAGCCAAATCGATAAACGTAAAGTTGAGCTATATCTCACTGAGAGTGGCAAACTATTACTGCAGGATTCACCGAAACCATTACAAGAACATTTCATCCAACGCTATCAATCACTTGATGCTTGGGAACAAAGTCAATTACTGTCATCTGTTGAGCGTATCGCGTCAATGATGGATGCAGAAGACTTAGATGCTTCACCGTTATTAATGGTTGGAAAAATTCAAGACGGCCAGTAGATACACCTACTGCCGTTCATTTCACAAGTCCCTCAAGTCTCTTTTTAAAGGCCTATTCAATGAAGTCTGTGTTTTCTTGTGTTATCACGTTGGTGATGGCAACGATATCGTTCCAATCAATCGCCGCTCATTCACCAGTTAGCCAAAACACATCAATTGAATCGTTTAGCAAGGCTAAAAAGTTACTTCTTAAAAACGTTTATCACGATCATCGCACCACACTCTATTGCGGCGCAAGCTTTAGCCTTAAGAAAGCCATTGATAGCTACAACGGTTACAGCGGCACTAAATATAAAAAACGCGCTAAACGCATAGAATGGGAGCACGTTGTTCCTGCACAAAACTTTGGGCAATCATTTACCGCTTGGCGCACAGGTGACAAGCAATGTATAAACAACAAAGGTAAAGCCTATAAAGGCCGCCGCTGTGCAAATAAGTCCAGTAAAGAATACCGCTTAATGCAAGCTGATTTATACAACCTATTCCCCGCTATTGGTTCAGTTAATGCCTATCGCAGTAACTTTAACTTCGTGATGATGCCATCAGAAAAGTCAGACTTTGGCGCCTGTGATATGCGTATCGAAAATAAAAAAGCGCAGCCCCCAAAACGCGCAAGAGGCCAAATAGCCCGCGCTTATTTATACATGGAAGATGCCTACAAAAAATTCAAAATGAGCACAGCACAGCGCCAACTTATGGCGGCATGGGACAAACAATATCCTGTAACACCATGGGAATGTGAGCGTAATAAACGCATCGAAAAGCTGCAAAAAAGTAATAACCGTATTTTGGATAGGCGTTGTGGGGTTAGAATTTAGCCTTTTCCCAACAACTCCCCCCAAGCGACATGAAGATGCTTGGGGGTAGGATTCGCTCCTTGGATGTTGATTTTTACTTCCAAAGTGCTCGTTCAGAACGCTATTAGCTGCGAGAAAAATGCCCTCAGCTAAATTTTGCCATTTATTAATAATAAAGTTTCGATACCAAAAGAATTAGACTATTCTTACTCAGTCTTTTTATTGCCTAGTTTGGTTTATTTATATGTTAAAACAGTTAGTTGTTTTTTACTTTTCATTATTCTTTCTCGTCGCGTGCAGTGAAGAGCCTAGCCAAAATAGTAGCGACAACCAATCAGTCACACCCGTTGCTGAAAAACTTCCATCAAATGAACCTAGCTTCTCAAAGGTTTCCCCTGAGCCAACATTAGTTGCCGAAAGCAGAGATTGGAACCGGATTAAACAATTCAAACTCATTAGAGCACTAAAGCTGAAATGGGAGGAGCCAACAAGCCTGCCTCGCGCCGGAGTTACCAGTCGTTTTCATATAGATTTATTCAATGATTTTGCTCAACAACATGCGTTAGAAGTGCAATGGATAAATGTTGATAATCTAACGCAAATATTTGAAATGCTCGCCGAAGATAAGGCAGACATCATTCCACGCCACCTTAGCATTACTCAACAACGCTTAAAGTCCATGACGTTTAGCCAGCCAATCATGCTAGATCAAGAGTTATTAATTGCTTCATCGGCCACGCCTGCGCCGACCTCCGAACAAGTAATTAACGTGCATGTTCCCAAAGATAGTGCTTATATTGAGTCCATTAAAAAAGCCTACCCGCATTGGGAAATTACGGAATTTTCCCACAATCTAAATCACGAACAACTTGCAGATGGTTTACTCACGAATCAATACAATTATACTGTGCTCGATAAATACTCTTTTGATACGTTAAAGCATTACCGACAAGGATTAACCTCGCTTTTAGCGTTGCCAGACACCAGAAAGCTCGGCTGGGCAATAGGACATGAGAAAAATACCCTGCTACACAAACTCAATAACTACATTGCAGTACATCATATTAGCAGCAGTACGGCACAACCTCGTTTTTTAGATTTAGAGTCAATGAAAAAGAATCACTTACCGCTGCGAATGATCACAAAAAACAGTCCGGAAACGTATTTTATGTGGCGCGGTGAACTTGTCGGGTTTGAATACGAGTTGATGCATGAATTTGCAAAACGTCATCAATTACGCTTAGAAGTGGTTGTTGCTAACTCTTATCAAGAAATGGTTGATCTATTGCATCAAGGTAAAGGAGATATTATCGCCTCAGCCTTAACTAAAACAGACGATAGGGTAAAGCAGCTTGCCATGAGTCGAAAATACCATACGGTATCAGAGATGTTAGTAAGTCATCATCTTGGTGAGGATATTACTCAACTAGCGGATTTAAAAGGCCGCACAATTACCGTCAGAAAATCGAGTTCGTTTTGGCAAACAGCACAACAGTTAGCTCAAGAGTATGGCGCAACAGTAATTGCTGCAAACGAATCATTATCCACCGAACTCCTTATCGCTCAAGTCGCTGATAAAAAGATAGATCTAACCATCGCCGACAGTGACTTAGTGGCCATTGAACAAAAGTTTAGATCAAATATTTCAGCGCCATTAATACTCAAGAGTAACATTGAGTATGGCTATGCTGTGCGCCAAGAAAATCAGCAGCTACTCGCGGCATTGAATCAATATTCGAAAAAAGAATATCGTCAATTATTTTTTAATATTGTTAAAAATAAATATTTCAGTAATACAAAAAGACAGAAAAAGCTCAGAGCTAAACGGATCTCAGCAGACTCAACGCTTTCGCCGTATGATGTTATGGTGCAACCAAAAGCACAGGAATATCAATTTGATTGGCGCTTAATTGTCGCTCAGATGTATCAAGAAAGTCGATTCAACCCTAACGCAAAATCAGCGGCAGGCGCGCAAGGTTTAATGCAAATAATGCCAAGAACAGGTAAAGAAATGGGATTTAGTGACTTAACTAATCCAGAGCAATCAATCGGTGCAGGCGTTCAATACCTTGACTGGACCCGCGCAAGATTTAGCAAAAAACTTGCGCTGCAAGAGCAAACCTATTTTTCACTCGCCGCCTATAATGTAGGTTTTGGGCATGTCAAAGATGCTCAACGACTTGCTAAGAAAATGAATTTACGTAGCGATATTTGGTTCAATAATGTTGAAAAAGCAATGCTGCTACTCCAGCAGCCCAAGTATTATAAACACGCTCGTTTTGGGTATTGTCGTGGGAGCGAGCCTGTAAATTATGTTAGAGAAATTCAACAACGATACCTAAGTTATGTCGACATAGTGCAATAGATACCAAAGCAATTGACTCTTAGCGCTGCGGTAAAAAATTTCGCCAATGCGCTAACTTAATGCTTCACCACAAATATTGGGTGGTTTACGATGACTGTTCGACTCTCATGTAAAACAACCAAGTATAAAATTTTGACAACTCTCTGATATACTAACCATTATTAAGTTAACTTTATTAACCCTAAACGCCCATGCTATTACTTTCTATCTATCTTTTTATCGCTCTGTTCTTTTCATTTATTTGTTCCATTGCCGAATCGGTCATCCTAAGTATTAGTCAAGGTCAGGTTGCCTTGCTTGAAAAAGAGGGGCATCCAACGGGCAAAATTTTAAGTGGCTTAAAACAAGATTTGGATAAACCCTTGGCGGCTATTTTGACGCTTAATACCGTTGCCCATACTGTTGGTGCTGCGGGTGTTGGTGCACAAGGTGCTGTTGTATTTGGGGAGGCTTATTTAGGGGTTATCTCAGCAGTACTGACCATATTAATTCTCTTCATTTCTGAAATTATCCCGAAAACCCTCGGCGCTACGTACGCTAAGCAACTCGCGCCATCAACCGCTTATGTACTCAAATATATGATTATGGTGCTCAACCCTATTATTGTCATATGTGAGTTTGTCACCAAGTCACTAGTACGCCATAAGCCACAGTTTGATTTTAGTCGCGACGAGTTTACCGCGATGGCTGAATTAGGCGAGAAACACGGCGCTATTGATAGTCAAGAAGCACAGATTTTACAAAACTTGATGATGCTGCAAGATTTAAAGATTAAATCGGTGATGACGCCAAGTACTGTGATTTTTAGCGATGAGATAAATACCAGCGTGGAAGCGTTTTTCTTAGAGCATCAAAAAGTGCGTTTCTCCCGAATTCCAGTATATGAGAAAACGAGTCACGATATTGTTGGTTTTGTGCTGCGCTCTGACTTGTTGTTAGCACAGGCGCGCGGAAATACTGACACGACTATCGGTAATTACCTGCGTGAAATGCCAACATTGTTAGAAACCATGACCTTGTCTCATGCGATGCGCGAGTTATTAGCTAACAAGCATCACATGGCGTTAATTGCCAATGAATATGGCACAGTGCGCGGTATTTTGACCTTGGAAGATATTCTAGAAACCCTAATAGGTCGTGAAATTATCGATGAAGGTGACAAAGACATCGATATGCAAAAGCTTGCGAAAAAGCTATGGAAAACAAAGGCGCAAAAACTTGGTGTCGATGAAGATGTCATCAAGCCAGATGCTGATGACAATAAAGCTTAATACTTAGCGATTCACTTAAAGCGTTTAACGATATTAGTTGACCACTACAGATACTGCCATTGCTCGCAATATTGGTTTCTTTTAACTGGGCGATGTAAAAAACGGGTGCCAGCACTTCGATGCAATTCACTTCGGTAGTTTCCATCCACACGATGTCGTGTGTTAACGCGACAACCTGTTCACCCGTTAACGCGACACCAATGCTGAGCGACATGCGATCTGCCGCTTGCACGGCGTTTTCCATCAAGAAGGCAAATTGGTCATATTCGCTGTTGATGCGCGGGTCGGTGTAACGCGCCTGTTTGGGCGAAGATGGAATCTCGAATGAGGCGCTAATAAGATAAGGATTAGCGCCTATTTGAAGGAAGAATTGATTAATGCGTTAATTTACAATGATAAATTTTTGCGTGTCCTTTATTTTGCCATTTATTTCGCGCTCTAGCTTTAACTGTCTTGCCCATTTATCGACGGTAGATTTACCTACATTCATCGCTTCGGCAGCTTCACGAACGGAGTAACCTTTATCAACAACTAATTGTGCAACTTCCAACCGAAATTCGGGTTTGAAATGTGGTTTTCTTACTTGGCTCATAGTGTCACCTAAATTAAGTCGAGATGAGTATATCACCTCTAATTAGGTGGCCAAATTCACTGTACCACTACAAGTCGCTTTGACAGTGAGGAGAAAATGATTGTTAAGGCATTACTTGAGGGAATGATTTTGAAACATGAAACCAAGCGGATCGCTCAAATGTAGCAACTATTAAGTTGCTACATTATGAAAGATCAACACATATATATGTCAAAGTATGTGTGTTGTCTTGTACATCCCAACTGAACTCTAATTGATATTTTTCGATTAGAAATCTTATATTTAGTTCTACACCATCGTTCCATTCACTTTCTGGTGCGCCAAATAATTGTTTTATATATTCAGCATTGGACAGTTCACTTAGTTCAATAAAACTGTCACTAACTTGAAAAGTTCCTGCAAATTTTTTATAACCACTATAACCATCGGTAAGGCAAATAAAAATATTATCAACTAAGCCATTAACCATATTAAGGCTATAGCCTAATTCATAATTATCGAAAGCATTGTCTTTCTCATTTTGTAGAGACAACGAATGACCTATAGTTATTCCTCCTAAAGTCATCTGGCTTAAATCTAGGATTAACTTTTTTTCCATATTTATCAAAACCTTAAAAATAACACAAAGATTAACAACATTATTTATGAGCATTTACGTATATGTTAATACGGCAAATCTAAACCATATTGACTACAATATTTTTTAATCAGAGTTTTTTGGTGGGTGGTGAGTTCTTGCTTGTCGCTTTCATTCCAACAGTCATTAATGTAGTAATGCATTTCATTAAAAAAAATATTCTTCTTAAGTGCAGAGGTTTCACTTTCTAATATTTTGAAGTAGACCTCATAGAAATCAACTTTATATACTGGCGCAAGGTAAAATAGGCGTTCTATATTCTCCTTCGTTTTATTACCGGTAATTTTTCTATAAGTAGAGCTAAAAACATTTATCTTGTCTTCAGCCGTTAATGTATCCAAGTATCTCTGCTCAAAATCATCATATTCTTTCATTCCCCAACGCTCGAAAGAAACTTTGTTATATTTTCCCTCAATTAAATCGAGAAGGTTATCAGCTGCCTCAATCAGATTACTCATCTTTATCCTCGTCTTTATTTTTATCTTTAGACTTTTCAGTTTTAATTTTTTTATTAATTTTATTTGATGGGATCGAAACACCATCCAATTTTGTTACGGTAGGGTTCATTGTTCCTAGAGGAATTTCTGTCTTAGTGACTCTTTGTCTCGCGCCACCTAACAATAAAATAAAGGACAGGCGCAAATATCTCATTGATTTAACCTAATCACAATCAGTTCAACATTAAATTGCACTATGTAGTGGTCAACTAATATTGGTCACTGATTTGTAAGTATTCCAGTATCGCTGTTCTGACTCATTTGGTGTTAAACCACCATTATGCTGATGAGGTCTGACTTTGCTGTAATACCCAGTTATATAATTCACTACAGCAGCATTTGCTTGCACTAAAGATTGATAACCTACTGTTGGCATCCATTCTGTTTTAAAACTTCTAAAAAATCGCTCCATCGGAGCATTATCCCAACAGTTGCCGCGACGACTCATACTTTGTTTAATTTGATATCGCCAAAGTAACTGGCGGTATTTTTTGCTTGTATAATGGCAGCCCTGATCAGAATGGAACATCACTCCTTTGGGGCGTCCTCGTGATTCAAAAGCCATCGATAGAGCCTTACCTGTTAAAGCGGTATCTGGCGAATAAGACATTGCCCATCCGATGGGTTTTCTGGCAAATAAATCAATGACAACAGCTAAGTAACACCAACGTGAACCAGCCCAAAT
>CAJXRU010000140.1 GCA_913060565.1 uncultured Gammaproteobacteria bacterium
AATTCATTATTATCAACAAAATCTAAAAAGTTATTCTTTATTTTGCCCTATTATCAATTTAATTGTTAGTCATTAAACTAGCTTTACTACCTAATTAAAGAGATTAAATAATGAAAGCCATGATAATTAAAGCCTTCGGCAGCGAAGACGTTTTTGAACAAGCACAACTGCCAACACCACAGCTAATTGATGGTCATGTATTGATTAAAGTTGCTGCAACGAGTGTGAACACCGTAGATACCATGATCAGAGCGATGGGAGATGAATTACCATTGGCACCTGCACTACCTGGCGTATTAGGAATGGATTTTTCTGGTACGGTAGAAGCTGTTGGCGAAGGGGTAACAAATTTCGCAGTCGGTGACGAGGTTTATGGCTGTGCTGGTGGACTGGCTGATTTACAAGGTGCGCTGGCTGAATACATGCTAGCTGACGCAAAATTAATTGCCCATAAGCCAAAGAATTTATCGATGCGAGAAGCTGCGGCTCTACCGTTAGTCGCGATTACGGCATATGAAGGATTGATGAGAGCCAATTTGATTGACTCGTCAAATAATCCGGTTAACGCTAATGACAAGCAAGTGTTAGTACACGGTGGCTCTGGTGGCGTTGGTCATGTTGCACTACAGCTAGCACATTATTTTGGCGCCGATGTTTACTCTACGGGCGGCGGAGACGCGCAATTAGCGTTAATTGAAAAATTAGGCGCTACGCCGATTAATTACAAAACTGATACTGTTGCCGATTATGTTGCTAAACACACGCAAGGCAAAGGGTTTGATATTGTTTTTGATTCTGTTGGTGGCGCCAATATGGCAAACTCATTTGAAGCTGCGGCGTTAAATGGTCAAGTTGTTTCAACGGTTTCTATGGTGGAGTTAGATCTTTCAACGGCGCACTTTAAGGGGCTTTCATTGCATGTTGTTTTTATGCTGATCCCAATGCTCCATAATCAACAGCGTGAACAGCACGGAAAAATTTTATCAGCATTAACCGATATCATTGAAGCGGGTGGGTTAACACCAGTGCTTGATAGTGAGCAGTTTTCACTAAGCCAAGTTGGCGCGGCACATGCTCGTCTATCAAGTGGCCAAGCCATGGGTAAAGTGGTTGTTGATATTGCTTAATTGCCAATCTTTGTGAGCGAACATAGTTTTGCTTAATTAATAGTTTTGCTAGATTAACAGAGGGAAATATCGTGAAAAAGACCATATTAATTACCGGTGCTACTGACGGAATTGGTTTAGTAACAGCGAAGTTACTTGCTAAACAGGGACATGACTTATTAATTCATGGCAGAAGTAATAGTAAGCTAGATGATGTCGCAGCGCAGTTATCCACTATTCCTAATCACGGGAAAATTAGCCGCTTTGTTGCTGATTTATCCGACTTAAACGCAGTAGTTAGCTTGGCGAAACAAGTGAGTGAAAGTCTGGAACAGCTTGATGTTTTGATTAATAACGCAGGTGTATTTAAAGTCCCGCAAACGATCACTGCCGCTGGTTACGATGTTCGCTTTACCGTGAATACCGTGGCTCCTTATTTACTGACATTAAAACTATCCGATGTGTTGCATGAACAAAGCCGCGTTGTGAGTTTGGCGTCGGCTGCACAGGCGCCAGTTGAAGTAGACGCTTTACTAGGAAAGTCTACTTTGGATGATATGCCTGCTTATGCACAAAGCAAATTAGCATTGATCATGTGGAATAATGCCTTAGCTACGCGTGCTCCAGAGGGCTCGCCTGTTTATATCGCTGTTAATCCGGGATCGCTGTTAGCGAGTAAAATGGTCAAACAAGGTTTTGGTGTTGCGGGAAATGATCTAGAGATTGGCGCTAAAGTATTAGCAAAAATGGCGCTTGATGAGTCTGTCGCAGAGCATTCAGGAGAATACTTTGATAATGATGCTGGCCATTTTTCGCCGCCACATATTGCTGGCACAAGTTCTCAAAATATTGATGCTGTGATGGCTGCTATTGATGTGTTAACTGAGCAGTACTTGTAACTCTTTGTGCCAAAAATTTTGATGTAAAAATAAAAGAACCGCCAGTTATGTGACTAACTGGCGGTTCTTTTTAGCTTTCTAGCAATTAGAATTGCATTTGGAAGCTAGCTGAAATTTGACGTGATTTGCCAATTGATTGCTGACCGTAATTATTAAATCCTTCACCAGGTAGCGCATTACGCGTGTAGTAGGCGATGTAGTCTTTATCAAATAGGTTTTCAACGTCTAGGCGCACGCTGTATTTATCCCAGTTGTAACCCAGTGTTGCATTAACGATGGTACGACCGCCATTTTGTGGGTTTTTATCTAATGCATAACGCTCTGCGCCTAGTGAACGCTTGGCATCTAAGTAAGCTGGGCTAGCGTCTTGATACTTGGCGTTGGCATTGATGTAAACTCCATTGTCAAAGTCGTACTTAGCCGCGATGTTTGCTGTCCACTCTGGCGAATCATGGAAACGTTGACCGCTGTAGTTTAGGTCATCTTGTCCTTCGACTTCGATGACAAATTGTGTGAATTCAGACTTAGCTAAACCTAGACCTGCTTTCAATGTTAGGTTGTCGTTTGGCGTGTAGAAAATTTCAGTTTCAAACCCTTTAACTTCAGACTTACCTGAGTTGACTGTTTCTGTATCAAATTGGCTAGTGCCACGCTTTTCGATTTGTTGATCAGTCCACTTCAGCATAAATAAGTTGGCGTTAAATACTAAGTCACCATCCAAGTTGACTGAACGGTAAGATAATTCGAAGTTATTGGTGTATTCGGGATCGTACTTATAGCTTTCACCCTGCGCGATATTAAAGCCAACACCACCTGAACGGTAACCACGTTGGTAAATCAAACTGGCAGAGCTGTCATCATCAATGTGATAAGTCGCACCAAGTTTTGGTAGCCACGCATCAAAGTCATCTTTTGACTTTTCACCAATACCTGAGGCATTTGCTGCAAGGCTGTGCAAGTAAGCGTTAACACCAGTTACTACAGGTGCTATTTGCGCAGGCACAGCCGCTGGATCAGGCAAGGTGTTTTTAACTTGGTAATCATTGTTTGAGCTGTTGCTTTGCTCCTCTGTGTCATAACGAAGACCTGCAAGAATATCGAACTTATCGTTAATAGACCAAGTGATATCACCGTATATTGCCGATGATTTTATCTCTTGGTTTAATCCGTAATTCATACTTAAAATGATTGGATCGATGTTTGGATAAAGTGGTGAAACAAACGCGGCTGTTTGCGCGGCAGTAGCCGCATCTAGGCCCTGCTGCATCAACAGACCTGTGATGGCCACACCAAAGTCACTAGTGCCAATCGCACTTTGCAATGGGTAAAAACGTTCGCCGATAGCATCGTCTTTCACATCTACTTTTGAAGTGTAGAAACCAGCAACCGCTTTAACGTTCTCGCCGTCGTAAGCTAAACGTAATTCTTGGCTAAAAGTCTTATCAACGCGGAAGTCTTGCGTATCAATAACGATTTGCGTTGGTTGCATATCGCCATCCCAGTTATAGCCGTATTCAGAATCATTGTATGTAGTGATCGAATGGAAACTTAATTCATCACTGATATCCCAAGAAACTTCTAGGTTAAAGATATCAGTTTTTGTCTCTTCCCAAATGTAGGAGTTGGTGTCTACTGTGCGGTCAAACGCTGAACCACCGTGGTTAAACTTACTCCATGTTGGGCCGTATTTGTTTTCATTACGGGTGTAAGTAAAGATAGCATCAACATTTTCACTTGGCTCAAATAGCACCTTAGCACGCAGTGTTTCGCTATCTTCGAAGTTTGAACCTTCATTACGAGTGATGTTTTCAATATCGCCATCGTATGCGGTGTCTTCGTAACTTACGCGAATGGCTAATACGTCATCGATTAATGAAGTACCGCCCGCAAAAGCGTATTCGCGTTGACCGTTGTTACCAGCAGTTAACTTAAACTTGCCATTTGTTTCGTAAGTTGGTTCTTGTGAGCGCAATACAATTGCGCCGGCTAAAGCGTTACGACCTTGCAGTGTCGACTGTGGGCCGCGAAATACTTCAACTTGGCTGATATCCCACATTGATAAACCACCACTTTTGGCCATACGAAATGGCAATGGTGCACCGTCCATGTATATTGTTGCTAAGAAGCTGTTACCACCACCTGATACAGAGAAAGCATCGACGCCACGAATGTTGAATCCTTCGCGAAAGTCACCTGACACATTTGGCATCATGGCAAAAATTTCACTGACATTGGCAATATTATTTGTTTCTAAATCGCTGGCCGTTAACACGGCAACACTGGTTGGTGTTTCTTGTAAACTACGGTCTATTTTTTGACCTTTGATAACGATTTTTTCAATGTCGGTATTCTCATCAGCAATGGCTGTCGTTGAAACTGCAGCCGAGGCTAATAGTGCAAAACTAATTGATTTTGCTAAGTAGTTTTTTCTCATTGTTACGCTTCCCATAAGAGGTAGGTTGTTTTGCGCGCTATCATACGCGATCTAAATATTAATTTAAATGAGAATTGTTGTTGTTTGTATTTTGTTGTTTGAAATGTTCGAATGAGAAATTGAATGTGGTTAAATAAAGCAAACTACGGACTGATATTGTTTATCATTTACTTTATTATCATAATCTTCTTGGTTTAAAAATGAGTGAATGATGAAAATACTTTCCACCTTAGTTGTATTAAGCGCAATATTTTTTAGCAGCCAAAGTATTGCTCAGGCAAACATGGATAAACGCGCAATGGCAATTGCTGATGCGAGCGTGAACGCCATTGGCGGACGCGAAAATTATAACAACACACGTTACTTATCTTGGGTATTCTTTGGTAAGCGTTTTCATGTGTGGGACAAATATACGGGCGATATTCGTATTGAATACGGCAAAGGCGACTTATTGTTGATGAATGTTCATACCAAACAAGGGCGCGTTTGGGAAAATGGACAGGAAATAACAGACAAAGCACAACTTAACAAGAAAATGAACTGGGGTTATAAGGTTTGGATTAATGATTCTTATTGGGTCGTCATGCCATTTAAACTTCATGATGATGGTGTCAATTTGGCCTATACCCGCGAAGATATGAGTTTAGATGGTCGTCCTGTGGATGTTTTAACAATGACGTTTAATGATGTCGGCGTTACTCCAGAGAACAAGTATGAAGTGTTTTTCGACAAAGAAACAAAGCGCTTTAGTGAGTTTGCGTATTACCCAACGATTGATACGAAGAAACCTAGATTCAGAATGCCTTGGAACAACTGGCAATCACATGGAAATATCATGTTGTCAGACAGCCGTGGCGAAGCGGGTATGGCACCTATCAACGTATTCATGACCTTGCCGTCAGCGATATTTACCAGTCAACAGCCAGTAAAAACGCAAGATGGAAAAACTATCGAAGGCGCGTTTATTAAATAGTTTGTTCATAATTTAGGCGTATTATTCGCTGTTTTTGATGCATCGCAATTTTACTTTCGTCTAATATGTGGTACTTTTTTAGTATCAAATAGGGAGGTTGTGATGCTAGAGAACTATACTAGTGCGCTTAAAAAGGAAATGAAAGTCCTAGTTGTGGACGATGTTGTTTATATGCGGGCCATTATTATCGATATGTTGTCCCGCCTTGGCATTACCAATATCACTGAAGCAACTGATGGTGAGCAAGCCCACGAACTAATCAAACAGAATACTTATAGTATGGTGTTATGCGATTGGCATATGCCTAAACTTAATGGCATTTCGTTGCTGCGCATGATTCGCTTTTCTTACGATACAAAAACACTGCCATTTATTATGATCACGAGTAATCAAAAGCTTGATGATGTTAAGGAATGTATTGCCAGTGGGGTGTCGGGTTTTTTGTTAAAACCTTTTGAGCTTGATAGTTTAGAAAAGCAATTAGGAGATTTGCATGATGACGTGGTTCTACATCATCATACATGTGGTGCTCTTGACAGCGATGTTGTGAGCGCACTAGAGGCTCAATCATCGCCCGACTCCTAATCGATTAGTACGCGCCGGCCGCATAGGTTAATTCATAAGAGTGACTGTAAATTTCTAAAATATTGCCAAATGGGTCTTCCATATAAATCATACGATATGGCTTTTCACCTGGGTAATAATAACGAGGTACAGCCATGCGTTTTTTACCGCCAGCTTCAACAATTTTTTCAGCCAGTTCTTCAAGATTAGGATCTTGTACACAAAAGTGGAAGACGCCTGTTTTCCAATATTCGAAATTGTCTTCTGGATTTTCTTGATTATCAAATTCAAATAACTCAACACCAATGCGATCACCGGTTGAAAGGTGAGCTATCTTAAATTTTTTCCATTTTGCACCAAAAACATCGGTGCACATTTCGCCTATAGGGCTATCGTCTTCAACAATTTCCGTTGGCTCCATAATGAGGTACCAACCGAGGACATCGGTATAAAACTTTACGGCTTGTTCTAAGTTAGGTACTGAAATGCCAATGTGTGAAAAGGTTCTTGGGTAGGTACTCATATGTTCAATCTCCAATAAGTGAATGACATCAGTATATGGCTTAAGGTAAAGTATAAAAAATTATCAATTATTGTTAATATGAGTACGCTTTGTAATGATAAATCCAGTGTGGTTAAAAACATTCTGTACCTTGGTTGAAGTAGGGCACTTTACCCAAACCGCAGACAAACTATTTATGACGCAATCAGGAGTTAGTCAGCACATTAAAAAACTGGAGGCTCAGCTTACTCGCTCATTATTGATTCGAGAGGGTAAAACATTTACGTTAACTAATGCGGGGAAGGAGTTATTTGAACAGGGCAAAGTATTACTTCGTTCGTTTGACGTACTTGAACAATCGATTAAAGAAGATGATCAGTATCAAGGTAAGGTGAGTATTGCGTCTCCCGGGAGCATTGGTTTGAAGCTCTATCCACAATTATTGAGATTACAACAGACACATCCTCAATTAGCTATCGACTATCGATTCGCCCCCAATCAAGACATTCAAAAGAAGCTGTGTGAACATAGTTGCGACATCGGATTAATGACGGAAATAAGTAAAGCGCCTCAAATCAATTATCAAGAAATTGCCAGTGAGCCGTTAGTCCTTGTAACGTCAGCTCAGATAACGAAAATTAGTTGGCAGATACTTATTCAGTTAGGGTTTATTGATCACCCGGACGGACGGCATCACGCGCAACTGTTGCTAAGCAAAAACTTTGAGCAGTTTGAACAAGTAGAGCAGTTCACCAGTCATGGCTTTTCAAATCATATCAGTTTGATCTGTGAGCCAGTCAGCTTAAATCTTGGCTTTACTGTCTTGCCGCTACACGCTGCACAGGCATTTAAAGAGCAGCAATTGATATATATTCATCACCTAGGGCATGCGGTGTACGAAAAGTTATATCTTTGCACTAATAACAATAGTGTTATGAATGCCAGAACGGCCTTTGTAAAAGAAAAAATATCGACTTACTGTCAACGCTCACAATAGCATTGGTAACTCTCAGTTAACAATGATGTGAAGTCTAGCCTATATATCACTGATGATTATTTTCCTACTATTTCGCCATACAAATCTAAGGGCAATATTGAGGAAAACAACATGAAAAAACTCGTCGTAATTACAGGTGCAAGCTCAGGTATTGGTGAAGCATTAGCGCGTCAAATGAGTGCGCTTGGTCATCCATTATTATTAATCGCTAGGCGTTTAGAGCGACTTGAAGCACTAAATTTACCAAATACGATTTGTGCTAAAGTCGATGTCACAGACAAAGCCTCTTTCAACGATGCAATCGACTCAGCTGTTGCTCAGTATGGCCCTGTTGATCTATTAGTAAACAATGCTGGTGTGATGCTGTTGGGGCAAATCGATACGCAAGACGCGGCTGAGTGGAAGACGATGTATGACGTCAATGTTCTTGGTTTACTAAACGGCATGCAAGCGGTGTTATCAGATATGAAAGCGCGTAACACAGGCACCATTGTTAACATTAGTTCAATTGCTGGTCGTAAAACGTTTGGTGAACACGCAGCTTACTGCGGTACTAAATTCGCAGTGCATGCAATTTCTGAGAATGTTCGTGAAGAAGTGGCTGACAGCAATGTACGTGTTATCACCATTGCACCGGGCGCTGTTGAAACTGAGTTATTATCTCACACCACATCTGATGAAATTATTGCTGGTTACGAGTCGTGGAAAGAAAGCATGGATGGCGTGTTAGCACCAATTGATGTAGCTAATTCGATTTCATTTGCTTATCAGCAGCCACAAAATGTCTGTATTCGCGAAATCGTATTGTGCGCGACAAGACAACAGCCATAAATTAACTGACCTTAAAAAGGCGAGATAAGACTTTACGGGTCACTTATCTCACCTTTTTTGTTCTGAAACTTTTATTTTTTGTCTTTAGCTATCGCTACCGTATCTAGCCAAGCGTGGAAGTCGCTGTCCATGCTCGTTCCCCAGTCTTTGACGATTTTTTGATAACGAGAGTAATCACCGCGTCTGACGTGACTTAGCATTTCTTCTACTTTGTCTCGTTGATTTTCCATCATGTAGCGCACGGCTAAATAGCCCCAACGATAAATTCGATTGGTGTCCCAATTAGCGCTGTTGTTATAAAACAGTTCACTTAATTGATAGGTTTTATCACCAGCTAATTGTAACGCGCGCTTATTGTCATTCATGTGAGCAACATACTCGCCTAAACCTTCACCCCACCAAATTAGGTAAGGTGGCTCAGGCGCTGGTGTTGGACAGTACTCAGGACCGTAATGGTTGTCATGGGGCGGTGAGCAATAATCGCCATAGGTGTTAAAGCGACCATCCAAGTAGTGAACAAATTCATGGTTTAGGTTCCACACCTTACCATTTCGTAAATATGCCACGTATTCCGCACTGTTATTTTCCATGTGCGGCAGACCTTCAAGATACATACCGCCATTGTTTGATGGCACATCAAAATGATCAGTCACGTATTTTACGTAGTCATCGCGTCCCGCATAAATGTTGGCACGTAGTACATCGTTATTATCGTGTAACAGTGGTTTGCCTTTGCGGTTGAACAGTTGGTGAAAACGTTCTTCGGTGTCTTTGAGCAGCTTACATGATTCTTCAATGTCACTGGCAGACATCTTTTGATAACGCAGCACTAAATTGTCAGCACAATGATGTTCAAAAGCGAGCACTTGCTTGATTTGATCTTTGTTGATTACCCAAGCTGGAACGTAGGTTTCACCTTCTTTGACAATATTGCCTTTAGCCAGTTTGATAGTGCTGTAATCAATGGGAGCTGGTGCATGTTGGGTTGTTTGGCAACCGGCAATTAAGCCTGCGCTAACGATGGAAAGTAACAGTATTTTTTTCATCATGTATCAATCTATGTTGGTTTTGATTGTATACATTATACATGTGGCGATTGATAAAGCATCTTAAATTTTATAATGTGCTAAATCTCTACTGGGTTGGGTTCGACATTATACTCTTGGCGAATCTTTTCCAAGAAGTCTTCTAGTGTCTGACCATCGGTTGGTTCGAAAGATACCCCTAAAGAGGTAATCGTTTGAATACGATCGATACGGAAATTACGAAAATCACTTCGTAGCTCACACCATGTGAGTACCGTCCATTTTGCCTTCCATAAATAAATTGCTAAGGGTCTAACTTGGCGCAAGGTGGGGCTTTGGTTCGCATCTAAGTAATCAAGTCGTAAAACTTGTCGCGTACGAGCGGCGTTGCGCAAAGTATCGATGTGCTGAAATTCCGGTGCTTGGTCGTAGAAGTTAGGCGCGAACATTAGCTGTCTCTTATACACATCTGACGCTGCCGACGAAGAGGATAGTG
>CAJXRU010000141.1 GCA_913060565.1 uncultured Gammaproteobacteria bacterium
CGTGGGCTCGGAGATGTGTATAAGAGACAGATTGATATCTAATGAAGCATTGGTAAAAAAAGTAACGCTAGATAATCGCGCACAATCACTGGTTCGAGATATGGTTAACATGCCAGCTGCAGACATGATGCCACAAGACATCGCTCACGTAGCTCAATCTCTGACTGATGAATATGGCGGTGTAGTGACTCAAATTATCGGCGATGATTTACTCGATAAAAACTACCCAACAATTCATGCGGTTGGCCGAGCGAGTGACAATACCCCTCAACTGATTGATTTACGCTGGGGCGACAAAAATGCGCCGAAAGTTACATTAGTCGGTAAAGGTGTTTGTTTTGACAGTGGTGGCCTCGATTTAAAACCAGCTGCGGGTATGCGAAATATGAAAAAGGACATGGGCGGCGCAGCTCATGTTCTTGGTCTCGCTCAATTGATTATGGGCAATAATTTGCCTGTCCAATTACGCGTCCTTATTCCAGCTGTTGAGAACGCAGTATCGGCAAACGCATTGCGCCCAGGCGATGTTATCACAACACGTGCGGGTATTACCGTAGAGATTGACAACACTGACGCAGAGGGGCGCTTGGTACTTTGTGACGCGATTAGCGAAGCAATTACAGAGCAACCAGATATGTTAATTGATTTTGCAACATTAACTGGGGCCATGCGCGTTGGACTGGGTACAGAACTACCAGGATTTTTTGCGAGTAACCAACTAACAGCCAACGAACTGTTAACTCATGGTCTAACTAACAGCGATCCTGTTTGGCAGATGCCACTGCATAAACCTTATAAAAGCTTACTTAAAAGTAATGTTGCAGACTTAAGTAATTGTGCGACTGGTCCATTTGGTGGTGGTATTACAGCAGCGCTTTATCTTCAAGAATTTACCCAAAATCATACAGACTGGCTTCATTTTGATATTATGGCGTGGAACGTTAGGCCGTTAGCTGGTCGCCCAATTGGCGGTGAAGCATTCGGTGTTCGTACGGTATATAAACACTTAGCTGCTAAGTACGTTTAAAGTCATCACCATAAACGCTACCGCACAATTGCGTTTATGGTGGATTTTTTTCAGTCAATGAAACCCAATTTGAAAATTTTAACATGGTTAAAAATTCACGATGATTTGGTTCAAGCATTGATGCGTGAAAATCTCCCCATTGGTTATCTCGTTCGAACACCAAATGTGTATTAATAACTTTGATCTGCTGATTGTCAGAACCAATGAGTGACATATAGGTTAGAACCTGCCCATCTTTGTGGTTCAATTGAGAAACCGTGTTTTCATCGATTGTCACATGAGGATTGTGCCTTATTTTCGCCAGCAAGCATTTAATATGCATTTGTGCGCTGTGATTACCGATACAATTAGGCTTGGCAAAATTTAGCGATACAGTGAGTCGTTGGTGTCTTGCTAATCGATAATACCTATCCTCACGCTCAATAAGTCGCTCCTCCCTAAGTGATGGCGCATAAAATGTCACCGTAAATTTACGCGTTGGTATATTCCACACCTTGATTGGCCAAGTATTAGATTTTGACTGCTCGTCTTTCACAATTTGGCGCGTTTTATCCAAATTTCCTTGCAATCCAGAATCACTTTTTGCACAGCCAACAAGCAACACACAAATAGTTAGTATACGTATAAAATAAATTGCCATATCAAGTATTTAATCATCCCTAGAACAGATAGAAAGTACATCTACAGCGTTATAACCTGCCCCAACCAATAGCGCAAGTCCTCAATCGAAATACTGTATGTTTCGGGCGCTTAACAATAGCTACGTCCCCTCACTCAGCACTAAAGAACTAATAATTATAAATTAATACATTAAAAGATTGAATTAAAGCCCGTTATAAGTAAGATGTTTCGCATTCAAATATCATAATATAGGACTCATTATGACCATTAGGTTCAATGGGCTATGCACTAGTATTGCAACCTTAGCTTTCTGCCTCTTCTTTATGTTAAACAGCCACGCACGAACACTGAGTAATGTACTCAACCAGCAAAAGGCTGTCATCGTTAGTAAATTAGCCAAACATATTACGTGGCCTAATGAACAAGAACAGCCATCATTTGTCATTGGTGTTTACGAAGATGAAGCGATGCATCGTTACTTTAGCGAATACTTTGCAGACAAAGGGGTAAAAGGCAAAGACATTACGGTGCAATTAATTAGTGATTTCGCTACTGGAAAGAATACGAATATTCTTTATATCGTAGATTCTAACCGAAGCCAATCAAAGCGACTGGCGACACGATTGATGCGCAGTTATAACACCTTAATCATGAGTGAAAATAGTAAGAATCTAACTACTACCATGATAAATCTGGAAACAGCTGCGGAAAGTAACCGCTTAAGTGTGAACGTAGTCACACCGAATTTAAAGGCTACTAAACTACTGGTGCCTGATCTTAACTTACTATCTACGTCTAACGAGCAAGCCGTCTTATCAGCCAGCCCAACTGTTCTTCGACAACGTCAACGAGAGCAGAAAATTAATGACGAATTATCGAAAACAGAAAAGCTCATCTCACTTGAAGCGCAATTGGCAGAGCAAGTTTCACGTACTTCAACACTCGAGAAAGCACTAAAAGTCAGTAATAACAAATCAACTAAAATCCAAAATGACTTAAACAAAGAAGCGCAATCGTTAAAGGTAGTACAGCAGGTAAGCGCCGAAAAAGACTTGATGCTTAAAACAAGAGAGCAAGAAATTGAGCAGTTAAAATCAGAGTTAGAACAATCTAATGCTCTGCTCAGTGCAGCGAGTGACGAGAATAAAAACACGACACTTGCACGAGATAACTCAGAGCAAGAATCATCTAAGCAAGCTCAGGATGTTAAAACCGCAGAGCAAGACCAACTGATTGAGAAACTGTCTACCGATGTCAAAGTTCAGCAAGTAAAGAACACAGAGCTAACAGCGAAAATTAACGAACTTAACAAAGTTAAAAATGATAATACTCACTACCAATGGTTATTTTTTGGCGCGTTAGCGGCGTTGTTTGCAAGCATAATTGGATTTTATCTGCATTGGAAGAAAGCAAAGTCTCAAACGAGTATGCCTGCGCCGCTTCCTCCAGTGGATAACAAATTACTGACAGAAAGAGAGGCACAATTATTAAAGTCAGAAAACGTTGCAGCCCTTGGATACGTCGCGACAGATTTAACCTATGCGGTGGGGTTATCGTTAGACGAAATACAGGAACAATTTGAAGCATCCGGTAACAAGCAAGATTGTTTAGCGCTACAGGAAGCAATTACCCTACTAGAAAACTTCAACATTATTGCAGCAGATCAAGATGAACATGATGTTATAAATTTAGATGTCGTTGAATATATTAGAAAGATCGTAATGCTGTATGACTTTGAATTTAATCAAAGTAAAATTGGATATACCTATACTGGTGAGAACAAATTAAAAATCGATTCAGTGCCAAGCTATATCGCTTTAATCTTAATTAACTTACTCAATAATGCCATCAAACATGGTTTCGACAACAACGGAAAAGGAAAAATAGCCATAAGTGTCAACGGTACACCCAATGGTGGTGCGGTGATCAAATTCAACGACAATGGCAAGGGAATGACGGATGACACGCTAGCACGCGTTTTTGAACCTTTTTATACCACAAAATCTGATCGCGGATATGTCGGTATTGGTATGACGAATACCTTTGAACTAATCACTGAAAAACTCAACGGTAAAATCGACATCGAAAGCCAAGAGTATAAAGGTACATTAATTACAATCACTTTACCTTAATGGGATATTTGCCCTCGATAAACGAGGGCAAATAAACGTTATCGCGGTTTAAAACCTAATAACTTCAAATTATCTACCATGTCTTTTGCCGCACTTTTAGGTTCAATATCTTTGTCAATTTTGAGTATCTTTCCATTGATGCCAATATAGAAGGTCCAGCGTTTAGCAAACCCTAGAAAATTCAACACATCAAACGCTTTTGCAGCTGACTTTGTCGGATCGCTTAACATAGGAAAGTCTGCTTTCGTTTTCTTGGCAAAGTCTGCATTATCTTCCAATGGATCTACACTGGCCATAAAATAGCTGACGTCGTACTGACGAATAAGATGACCGTCGTTAACTAATGACAAACACTCAATGGTGCAGCCTCGGGTATTCGCCATAGGATACCACGCTAATACTACAGCTTGTCTGCCTTTGTAATTGGCTAGCGTATAGGTTTTTCCGTTAGTCGCTTTCAGTGAGAAATTAGGCGCGTCATCGCCAACACTTAACTCTTTGGCAGTTAACGATGATGATATCGCAAGCGATAGCGTTATCGTCAGTGCTAATATGCTGCTGTTAAATTTCATCTTGTATTCCTTATCTTAAATCGATTAATTATTCTTCTTAAATTCATTAATCGCTTGTGAGACACGTTTTTCAGACACTGGATATTGCGTCCCTAATGTCTGAGCGAACAAAGACACACGGAGCTCTTCAATCATCCACCGTATATCAACCAATGCAGCTGGAATTTGACTTCGTTTAGGCAGTTTATTCACTAATGCTTGATAGTCTTTATAGACACGTTCCACACTAAGCATCGCAAGGCGATCTTTATTAACATCAATAACCAGCTTATCTAAGCGTTTAAGAATTGCGCTTAGATAACGCTGTAAATGCGCCATTCTTTCAAAGCCAAGCTCTGTCACAAAGCCTTTGAAAATAAGCCCCTCAATTTGCGATTTAATATCCCCATGAGCCATGATCATATCTAGCCCTACTTTGCCTTTAAGTTTTTTATTCACTTGATTATACACACTCAAGCATTGCTCAACCGCTTCAGCGATTACCACGACCGTATCAGCTAAGTCACTGCGTACCTTATCTTTTAATAAAGTGAATTCTTGTTCATTATTTGTGCTAATGCCATTTTTATCGACAATAACATCAACGGCGGCACTAATAATATCGTCAATCAACACATTAAGCTGACCAAAACCATGATAATACAAGCCTAACTTCGCTTTATTAGGAAGGGTTCGTTGCATGTGAGCAATCGGGGATGGAACATTTAGCAGCAACAGTTTTCGTAGTCCATAACGCGTAGCCTCTTGTGCTTGCTCTTCACTATCAAACAGCTTAATTTCAACACTTTCTTTGGCTGCGACTAAAGCCGGATACGCTTTAACTTCAAACTGCCCACGTTTACTGGTGTAACTACTTGGCAATTCACCAAAATCCCATGTCGTAATGTTTTGTTTTTCAATACCGTCATCTGCCACTTTGACTAACGATTTTGCTACCTTATCACTGAGCTCTTCCTGAAGTTTTGCCAGATCACGTCCTTGAGCGATGAGTTTATTCTTGCGCCCTTTAAGTACTTCTTCGACTTTAAAATTCATTAACAGATGAGGTGTCATCTGATTTAGATCCCATGATTCAGGGTCGATTCGCACGCCAGACATTCTTAATAACTGCTTGCTCATCGCTCCAATTAAGCTTGATTCCATCACTGGCATTGCTGCCATGCAAGCATCGGCATAATTGGGCGCAGGCACAAAATTACGGCGAATAGCTTTAGGCAATGACTTGATGAGTGCAATAACCTTTTCTTGGCGTAGACCGTTAACTTGCCAATCAAAATCCACCGGTTGGATCTGATTAAGTAACTCAATAGGAATATGAATACTCACGCCATCATCAAGATGACCTGGCTCAAAGTTGTAGCTCACACGTAATGTCAAGTTGCCCTGTTGCCATGTGTCAGGAAAGTCATTTTTACTGACACCATTAGCGCTGTCGCGCATGAGTTGATCGACATTAAACTCTAATGATTTAGCGACCTTTTTGCCGTCCTTTCGCCACCAGCTGTTGAGCTGAACCTCATTAACAATGTGCTTTGGCAACGCCTCTTCATAAAACAGGTATAAATCGTTATCATCAACAAGAATGTCACGACGGCGTGATTTGTGCTCTAAATCTTCAATTTGTGAAACCAGATTCAGATTATGACGGTAAAACGGAATATTTGATGACAATTGCCCTTCGACGAGACCTTGCTTAATGAACAGCTCTCGTGATTCGGCCGCATTAATGGGACTGTAATCAATCTTGCGTTTGGCTACGATAATAACCCCGAACAAACTCACTTGCTCAAAGGCGACCACCTGACCACGTTTTTTCTCAAAATGGGCTTCACTATAGCTCTTTTTAACCAGATCTCCCGCTAATGGCTCAATCCATTGCGGCTCAATTTTGGCAGCTACACGGCCAAATAAGCGAGACGTTTCAACCAGCTCGGATACCATTACCCACTTAGGCGGCTTTTTAGCCAATGCTGAACCTGGAAAAACGTGGAATTTACTATTACGCGCACCACTAAACTCATTATCCGTGTCTTTAAAACCGATATGGCTTAATAGGCCTGACAAAATTGACTGATGGATTTGATCAAAGCCAGCTTCATTGTCATTGACTTCAATGCCCTGCTCTTGCAGCACCTGAGTTAATTGACCGACTAAATCCTGCCATTCACGCACACGATTGTAATTAAGAAACTCCTCACGGCATAACTTGCGAAAACGAGAATTAGATAACGCTTGTTGCTGTGTTTTTAAATGGGTCCATAGATTTAAAAAACCAATAAAATCAGAGGTTTTATCTAAGTGTTTTTGATGGCAACTGTCAGACTTTTGTTGGTGTTCCAGCGGGCGCTCGCGGGGATCTTGAATACTCAACCCAGCGGTAATGATTAACAATTGAGACAATGCACCATTGCGCTGCGCTTCAATCACCATTCTCGCTAATCTTGGATCTATCGGTAATTTGCTGATCTGCTGGCCAATTTTAGACAAGCTTAATTGCTCATCACCATAATGCTTTTTCTTGTCGTGTTCTTTTGACAGCGCGCCAATTTCTTCGAGTAATCTAATACCATCATTAATATTACGGCTGTCAGGTGCTTGGAGAAATGGAAAGGCCTCAATATGACCTAAGCCTAGCGACACCATTTGTAAAATGACAGACGCCAAATTGGTCCGTAAAATTTCGGGATCAGTAAAAGGTGAACGGGCATCGAAATCCTGTTCGCTATATAAACGAATACAAATGCCGTCAGCGACACGCCCACAACGACCTTTACGCTGATTTGCACTTGCTTGAGATATCTTTTCTATTGGCAGGCGTTGCACCTTAGTCCGATAACTATATCGGCTAATTCTCGCTGTACCGGGATCGATAACGTAACGAATACCTGGTACTGTTAATGATGTTTCAGCAACGTTAGTGGCAAGTACTATTCGGCGCTTGTTGCTGGTTTTAAAGATTTTAGATTGTTCGCTGTAACTTAATCGAGCATACAACGGCAAAACGTCCGTATTGGGCAATTTTCGTTTCGATAATGCATCACTGGTATCGCGAATTTCTCGCTCACCATTCATAAAAATCAAAATATCGCCATCACCTTCATTCATCAGTTCATCAACGGCATCAAAAATTGATTGCAGCTGATCTTTATCCTCATCGCCATTGTCGATGTGATAACGTAGTTCTACTGGGAAGGTTCTACCGCTAACTTCAATAACAGGTGCATCACTAAAGTGCTTAGAAAAGCGTTCGGTGTCGATAGTAGCCGAAGTGATAACGACTTTAAGATCAGGTCGTTTTGGCAAGATTCGTTTAAGATATCCAAACAGAAAATCGATATTTAAACTACGTTCATGAGCTTCATCGATAATCAGGGTATCATAGCGGTTTAAGAATGGATCATGGGCTATTTCAGCCAGTAAAATACCATCTGTCATTAACTTAATATAGCTATGATCATTAAGCTTATCGGCAAAGCGAACCCTAAATCCTACCGCGTCACCTAATTCACAATCCATTTCATCGGCAATACGCTCCGCCACGCTACGTGCTGCGAGTCGACGAGGCTGAGTGTGGCCAATCATCCCTTTAAGCCCTCGCCCGACTTCTAAACAAATTTTAGGTAATTGCGTCGTTTTACCCGAACCTGTCTCACCCGCCACTATAACGACTTGATGATGACTAATGGCGTCGGCTATTTTCTCTTGGAGTTGGCTAACCGGTAACTGCGGTGGATAATTAATCGTTGGTACATTGGCAACGCGTTGCTCATATCTATGTAACGCCTTACTACAATCGACGCTGATTTTCTCCAAGGTCTTAGTAATGCGCTCTGGCTGCTTGATTTTTCTTAGTGAACGCAATCTTGCACGCAGTTTAATTCCATCGAGCAAAGTACAGTGATAAGACTGCTGCTTAATGATATTGATTATTTGGTCGTTAGATAATTCGCTCGCGTCTTGCGTCGCTGGTATTTGCTCAGACAAAGTGATGTAACTTGATAAAAAATAAAGTCGATTCTATCAAAATCAGCCACAGTGGCAAAGCGTCGCAAAAAACTAATTTATCTGCCGCTTTGACGTCATTCTTTGGTATTATGCGTGGCAAATCAGACTGCTTAGAGATCTTTATGTCGACATTAAATCTATTATCCGCCCAAAAACTGTTTGAAGGCACCCATAATCAATACCAGCATCAATCAGTTGTTAATAACTGTACGATGACGTTTTCTGTATATTTACCGCCTCAGGCTAGCAATAATTCTCCAGTACCCGTGCTCTATTTTTTATCAGGCCTTACCTGTACTGACGAAAACTTTTCAGTGAAAGCTGGCGCACAACAATGGGCAGCAAAACACGGTATCGCGTTAGTCATGCCAGACACTAGCCCACGAGGCGAAGATGTTCCGGATGATTTAGAAGATGATTACGCCTTCGGTCAGGGCGCGGGTTTTTACGTTAATGCGACGCAAAAGCCATGGAAAACACATTTTAATATGTATGACTACGTGGTGAATGAACTCCCCGCTCTGATTGAAGAAAACTTACCAGTCACTGATAAAAAATCGATTTTTGGTCATTCTATGGGTGGTCATGGTGCGTTAGTCATTGCGCTGCGCAATTCAACAGCGTATCACAGTGTGTCGGCATTTAGCCCTATTGTTAATCCAATTGAGACACCGTGGGGGCAAAAAGCGTTCTTTAATTATTTAGGCGATCACCTCAATGCGTGGCTACCTTATGATACTTGCCATTTAATCAAACAAGGTAATAATCAGTTGCCTATGTTAGTTGACCAAGGTAGTGATGATAATTTCTTAGCGGAAGAATTATTAACGGATCACTTAATTGCCGCAGTTAAAGACGCTGACTATGACGCCACCATTAATATGCGAGACGGCTACAATCACAGCTACTTTTTCATCGCTAGCTTTATTGAGTCTCATATTGATTTTCACGCTAAATACTTAAACAGCTAGTTGTTAGGTAGCGGAAAGTAAAAAAGCACCCTTGGGTGCTTTTTTCTGTGTTAAATATACGCTAGTTAACGATTATAAAACCCTTCAGCACTTCGCTCACACGCTTCGCGCCATCCGCCTAACCATTGTTCTTTTTGTTCGATATTTTGATACGGACAATTATCTCGGCTTAATTGATGTAACCCTGCTTGATAACCCTTTGAAAAAGCACGTTCTTTACGGTTGCGTTTCTGTCTATTCATTAAACTTTTCCTCACTTATCAGCGATTTACAGTACTCGTAGATGCGCTAATGATATATTAGATAAATACTAACTTCTTGACGTTAATCGAGAGAAACTTGCAACGAGATTTATCCTAAATCGCTACCTTAAATCTTCATTGTTCGAAAATACTCTCGATGCTGCGGTATTATTTTTAACCAAAAATTATGGTGAGATCAAGCAAAAAAAAGGACCATTTTCTTAACCTGTCTCTTATACA
>CAJXRU010000142.1 GCA_913060565.1 uncultured Gammaproteobacteria bacterium
CGCCTTTCTTTTGGTTACTTTTCTTTGGCGAAGCAAAGAAAAGTAACTGGTGTGCGTGAGAAAAAGTTCGAATTGGAGTTACAAACTGAAATTGCACATCATAAATTACGCAGGCTCTAAATTGATTTTCACCACAGAATAAAGCTTGCGTATTGTACCCGTCAATGGGTGCTTAGGCTACTCTACAGTTGAGCCTGGTTCCATGATGCTGCCGCCGCTGCCTTCAATAGCCATTGCTGCGAAGTCTTTGTCGAACATGTACATGGCTGAGCCGTCGTTTCCGATCATTTCTAGCTTGTCTAAGATGCCTTTGAATAGCTTCTCTTCTTCGTGTTGCTCAGCAACGTACCATTGTAGGAAGTTGAACGTTGAGTAGTCGTGGCTTGTGAAAGCTACGTGAGCAAGTTCGTTGATTTTGCTTGTGATTTCACATTCGTGATCAAGAATTTGTGTGAATACGTCATGTAGTGATTTGAATTCGTGTGGTGCTGCTTCGATTGCACCTAAAATTGGTAGACCACCAGTTTCTGAAACGTAAGTGAATAGACGTTTCATGTGTTCCATTTCTTCGTTAGCGTGTTTACGCAAGAAAGCCGCTGCGCCGTCGAAGCTTTTGTCTTCACACCAAGCGCTCATTTGCAGATAAAGGTTTGATGAATAGAACTCAAGGTTAATTTGTTCGTTGAGTTTGTCGATCATTGGTTGTGCTAGCATGTGAGCCCTTTCTATTTGGTAAAAAGTATTTGGTCGAAATTTATTAGCGGGAATAATGGCGTAAATTTGCGGGTGGGTCAACGCTTAGCGCGGGGATAACTGTGATTTAACCGAAGTTTTTAGAGGCTTTTCGAACGACTGATAACACTTGTCATTAACGTTATGATTTAAAAGCGATATTAGGACTGTTTGTTAGCAATGGTTCGCATTTTTATTACGTTTTTTGCTGTGATTAAAGCGGTTGTTAGAGTGATAAAACTCAGTGATTTACACTGAGTTTTATCACAACGGTATGTATTTCCGATGAGTATTAAATTATTTGAAATGCGATGGCTAAAATAGCGAACCATGACACTAGATAAACCGGTGTTCTAAAATATGGCATGCCAATAATATAGATAATCGCGTAGGCAATTCTTGCAAAGAAGAACATTTTGGCCCATTGCGCTGTTTCTAGTAACGCTTGTGGTTCAAGCAGTTGTGTTGCTGCTATTGTCACTGCGATAAATGCAGGCATTGTTTCAACCATGTTTAAGTGTGCGCGTTGTGCTCGCTGTGCCCATAACGGTGGCTCAGGTTGTTCAACCGGAAAATTCTCTGGATAGTTGTTGAGAAATGTCGGTATTCCCCAAACGAATAATCTCGCCACTATGTAGGGTAACCAGAGCGCTAGCGTTAAGACGCCACTTAGCATCATGTAATAATAAGTTGTTTCCATTGTATTCTCCTATTAAGCGGCGAAGCCGTTGTGAATGACTTCGAGTTTGTTGCCAAACGGATCGACGACGAACGCCGTGAATACGTTAGGCAAAGGGTAGTCTTCACGTGGTCCTGGTGAGCCAGCACATTGACCACCGTTGTTTATGGCGCTGTCGTAAAATGCTTGTACAGCTTCTTGTGACGGCGCAACAAAGCTAATGTGGGTACCGTTGCCACTAGTTGCTGGCTCTTGGTTTCGAGGTAGCATTAGTAAGAACTGCACTTGCTGGTGGCCATAAGCAACAAACTGTGGTGTTTTCGCCATATTTTCGACGCCGAGAGTGGCAAAGACATTGTCATAAAACTTACTCGCTTGGTCGATGTTGGTTACGCCTAAGCTAAGGTGGTCAATAATGTTCATGTTTCAATCCTTAGGTGCTGTCTTTAAAGGCTAGTCGCTGAGACGGTGCGAATTTTTTTCCAGTGCTTGTTTGCTTTTGCAATGGTGCCGCTTTTGTCTTTTAGGTAGAGCTTGTAGATGTCTTCGTTGAGGAAAACGTAAAGTTTGCCGTCGACAACGCTTGCGAAGTTTGGATCGCCATCGAATTTTTTACCAACGGCTACGCCATAGGTACAAAAGCCGCCGTTTTGAGGAACGAATTTTTTAGGTGATGCGTTGAATTTGTCGAGGCTGTCTTTGCTTTTGAAGTAGTAAGCTACACCGTCGTGAGTCGCGGCAAATTTTGCGGAGCCTTCGAAGGCGTTGCCAAGCTCTATCGCTGACACTGGATCAACACCATGCAAGCCGAGCGGTGCATTCATTGTTGTTAATCCCGGTGATACGTTATGTTCGTCAGCGGCATTAGCCACGCTTGAAAATGCGAGTGCTGAACTGATAGCTAATGCGAGTAATGTTGATGAACCAGATACTAATTTAATCATAACTTTTACCTTTTTGTTGTGTTTGGCGAAAGGCCAAACTTGTTAACTAAGGTCAGTGTTGATTAAGTGATATTTTAAGTAAATAGTGTCTGCGTTGTTCGCGACTATGTGCAATGTATACGATACGATTTGTATAGTTTAGTATTGTGCGTCCTGTGATTGTCGGTAAATTCGAGGCGCAATGCCAAACTTTCCGGAAAAAGCACGGGTGAATGCTGATGGTGATTGATAACCTGTTTTAGAAGCAATTTGTGCCACGGTGAGTCGTGATGTATCAAGCAGCGATAATGCTTTTTGTAAGCGCCAGTCTGATAGATAGCTCATTGGCCCTGTTCCCATAAGCGACTGAAAGCGTAGTGAAAATCGACTACGTGACATGGCTACTTCACTCGCCAGAGTTTCTACAGTCCACGGCGATTGTGGTGTTGTGTGAATGAGTTGGAGGGATTTTCCAATCTTTGGATCTTGAAAGCCGCTCAAGATAGCCTCTAGTTGAGGATCGTCTTCGACACTGGCTTTGAGTAGTTCGATGAATACGATTTCTGAGAGTCGAGTAATGGACGCTGCTGAACCAATTTCATGACTGAATGCCCGTTGGGTAATCATGCGTAAAATGTTGTCGAGTAGTGGATGCTTTGCTCGGCAACTACTTGATAAAGTTAAATAATCAGGCATTGCTTGTAAAATAGGGTGCTGTGCTAATTCACGAAAACTCAAATGTCCGCAAACGAGTTGGGTACTGGCTTTTACGTCGCCTTCGCCAATGCTTAATACGCCTTGTCCATCGTATTGTGCATCATTTAACACTTGTTCTAATGGCGGTGTTTGTGAGAGTTCACTATCGCTGATGGTGTGGCTGACGCCACGAGGGATCATAATTAAATCGCCAGCGTTGAGAGTAATACTGGGATGATCGCCAACGGTAAATAGACATTGGCCTTGTACCACGAGATGGAATCTAGCGACTGATTGATAGTCTGGTACGGTGACTCCCCATGGCGCAGAGAAATCTGTTCGAAAATATAACACGCCTTTTAGCGCTAATGTGTCAAAAATCTCATCAAAAAAATCCATAATGCAAATCTCGGTTGGCGGGATGATTTGTATACTTTAGGGATTAAAGAAGGAATTTACAAGCATCACTAATATGGCAAGAGTGATGCGTTAATTGGCAAGCTTTAGACGTATTATTTTAGTGCACTAAAGTCATGACCACTTGGACTTTGGAAGGCACGAAGGTTGAATTCTGGAAGTACCGCGTAGATGTGGTCGAATAAATCCGCTTGAATGGCTTCGTATGCAGCCCAGCGGATGTCGGTACAAAATAGGTAGAGCTCGATGGGTAGACCGTTCTCATCGGCAGGTAACTGACGGACGATGAGGGTCATTTCTTGGCTAACCATTGGGTGGTTTTGTAAATAGTATTCTAGATAGGCGCGGAAGGTGCCGACGTTGGTGAGCTTGCGACCATTGGCATTGACGGTTAGGTCGCTGGCGAGCTGTTGGTTCTGTTCATTGATTTCGTTTTGTTTTTCAACAAGGTAATCAGAAATTGAGTCTATTTTTTGTAGGTGCTCAATGAGTGATTGATCCATAAAGCCGATGCTGTTTACGTCGAGGCGAATTGAGCGTTTGATGCGGCGTCCGCCAGCTTGTTCCATGCCGCGCCAGTTTTTGAATGAGTCGCTAATGAGCGCGTAGGTTGGGATCATGGTGATGGTTTTGTCCCAGTTTTGAACTTGAACTGTGGTGAGGGCAACTTCTAACACTTCACCGTCAGCGCCGTATTTTGGCATTTCGATCCAGTCGCCACGACTGACCATTTGGTTAGCGGCTAGTTGCACGCCAGCGACAAAGCCAAGGATGGTGTCTTTAAACACTAACAGTACAACGGCTGTCATGGCGCCTAAACCACTCAGGAAGTACAGCGGTGACTTACCAAGAACGGTAGATATAGAGATAACGGCAACCACTAGGAACACAAAGAGTTTGATTAGTTGGTTGATGCTTTTGATTGGCAATTTCTTGTTGAGGCCGCGTTCGCGGGCAACATCGAGGGTGACATCTAGCAGTGCGAATATAAACGATGCCATTTTCATGAGAATGGCGATGTTACACACGGTGACAACTATACCGCTAAGCGCTGGATACGCACTGAGCGCAACTGGGCTAAACGATGAAATTATTAATAGCGGAATAACGGCAGCGATTTTGGCAAGTGCTTGATGTTTTTCGAGTAAATCGAGTGTCTTAGGGGCAGTTTTTCCCAGTAGGCGATGGAGTAAGTTGATAAGAATACGACGATCTATCTTGTCTACAATCACGCTAACTAGCAGCATGATGGCGACGAGAATAACACTGTCTAACCAAACGAATTGGGTGATTGGCTGATATTGAGCGATGAATTGGGTTAAATAGTCAGTCACAGATCTTACTCCTAAACGAAAATATAATACTCAGCCTTTATAAAGTCGCCTGAGTATTCAATAGGATAGATTAATTTTGTAACGAATGCTATTTGTTCGCCAGACAATAAAAAGCCGTGGTGCTTTTGACTAAAAGCACTGAGACTGCGTAAAGAGCAGCGGTCTTTAGTCTGCTAATGCCTGAGCGACAAGCTCGCTTAGTTGGGTCATTGACTGTTCGTTAGCGATTTGTTGATTTTTGTTTTCAAGCAATTCGTAACTGAGGTTCAATGCCGCAATCAGTGCAACGTTTAACAAGCTGGCGCTTGGTTTTTTCTGTTGCACTTTAAGCATTTGTTCGTTTAACAATTGTGCTGACTCTAACAAGGCTTCTGCTTGCCCAGCGGGGCAGGCTACCGATAGCGTTTTATCCAGCAGGGTGATTGTTAACTCTTGGCTCATTAGGCTTCTTGCTCAAGGCGCCCAACAATTGCATTGATTTTGCTGATAGTTGCGCTGTGGCTTTCTTCTTGCTCTAGCGCTTCTAATTGTAGTGTTTCGTTGTCGTCTTCAAGTTGTTTAACTTGAGATGCTAGCGCTTCGTTTTGTCCTACAAGACGTGAGATTTCTTCGTTTTGAGAAGCGTTTTTAGCGATAAGTTGTTCGATGAGTTGCTCTAACTTTGGTAATGCTGAATCTGACATGAGTAATTCCGTGAAAAAGTGAAAAAAAGAGACTGTAGTCTAGTGGGGCTTAATATAAACAATATGGGGTATAAATAGCCAGTAAACACGCGGAATATTGTAAGAATTTATGCATTTTTTTGATCAAATAGGCGTTGTAGTCCAATTTCGATGTTTTCTTCGGTTAAACCTGCGAATCCAAGGCGAATAAATCGATCACTTGTTTGATTTTTATCGAGTAAGAATTGTGCTTCTTGTTGGATATAAATATCGTTGTTTAGTGCTGCTTTTGCTAAGGCTTTTGCACTTTGATTTACCTTAACCCACATCGCCATGCCGCCATCAGGAAGCGTGAAAGATTCAACGATGTCACGCTCTTGATATTGGATGAGTTGTTGATTCATAAAATCGCGGCGTTGGTGATAAATTTTGGTGGCTTTGCGAAGGTAACGTTCAAATGAGCCTGCTTGCATCCATCTGGCGATGGCATCTTGCATTGGTACGCTGACTTTGTGGTTTATTAGGCTTCTGTAATTCGTGACAGCTTGGGCGAGTGTTTTGTCTAACGCCATAAAACCAATACGCGCGCCGGGAAACATGACTTTTGAAAATGTGGATAAATAAATGACTAATCCGTTGGGATCATCACTGGCCATCGGCGCTAATGGTTGGCAGCGATAGTGATATTCGTGGTCGTAGTCGTCTTCGATAATGGCAATGTTGTGCTGACTCGCTATTTTGTAAATGGCATGTCGACGATCAACAGGCAAGGTAACCGTTGTTGGGTATTGATGAAGTGGCGTGAGGTAAATAACTGAAATAGGTTGACCAGCCGTCACTTGGTTAGTGATCGCTTGCTCTAATTCTTCAGGTATCATGCCGTTCTCATCTTGTTTGATGGAAATGACCGCAGTTCCTGCACTTTGGAAGCTACGCCATGCTGGGGCGTATCCCATGGCTTCTGTAGCGACGCTATTGGCTGGTGATAGTAATAATTGAGAGAGGATAAATAGCGCCTCTTGTGAACCATTGGTGATGACTATTTCGCGATCTGTCAGTGAACGAGTTCGTCTGAGATAATGGCTAACCTGTTCTATTAATGGAGAAAAACCAGCTACATTGCCATAATTAAGTTCGGCGAGTTGCGGTCTGGCGAATGCATCGTTTACAAAACTCTTAAATTCGTGGAATGGAAATAATGAAATATCCGGTGTGCCGCCAGCAAAATTAAATTGAAAAGAAGCGGCGACAGGTTCGTTAGTTGGGGTGACAGTTTTTACAAAATTCCATTTAAAGTCCTGATTAACTGATGAATTATTTTTCGTTGCTGGTTGCGAGCTATTGATTGGTAAGTTTGATGCAACAAAATAACCACTGCGCTGTTTACTGTTAATCCACCCCTGAGCAATGAGCTCATTGTAGGCTGCCATGATGGTATGACGATTAGTTTTAAGCTGCTGAGCAAGTTCTCTCGCTGACGGAAGTTGTTCGTTTTCTTTTACCTGACCTTGTTTGATTGCTTGGCGCAACGCATGGCTGATCGCGAGATATTTAGGGCCTTGATACGAGGCTAATGATTCACTGGTGATATAAAGTGTTTTCACTGGTATAGGTTAAACTTTGATTCTGGTTATTAACAATCTACCAGATGTTTAGATAATACGTCTAACTTTTGACCGTAGAGATGTATTTTATGAAGCAACCACTGCCTATCACGTTATCTAACGACGTTGTTACCCTGCGCCCAATGACAATGGCGCAAGTTGACGAATTTTATGAAGCCGGAAGACCAGAAAAAATTTGGCAATGGACGCCTCCTCATAAATGTGAGTCGTTAGCCATTGCGACTCATTGGGTTGAAACAGGGCTGAGTGCTGTTGAGCGTAAAGAGCAGGTGATGTTTGCCATTATTGATAATGCCACTGGGCGTTTTGTTGGCAGCACGCGTTATTTAAGTATCGATGTTGTTAATAGCACGGTTGAAATTGGTTACACGTGGATTAATCCTGATTATCAACGCACTTATATCAATTCGAACTGTAAATTATTGTTGTTAACGCATGCATTCGAGAAGTTAGGCGCGGTGCGGGTGCAATTGCGTACCCATAAACGCAATCAAAAATCGCGTAATGCCATTAGCCGCTTAGGAATGAGCTTTGAGGGTATTTTTCGCCACAGTGTGTTGTTGTCGACAGGGGAATATCGTGACACTGCCATGTTTAGTATGGTGCGAGATGAATGGCCGTTAGCAAAGCAGCGTTTGGAGGCGAGAATCGCAGGCGCTGAAGTATCAGACAAGTCGCTTGTTTGTGATATTAGTGATGCCGCTGCCGAGTTAGTTGAGGAACAGCCATTGGCGCAAATTATGATTGCGAGTAATGATAATTTGTTTGATCAAATTATTTATTTGCCACTGCAACTTGATCGCGCACGCGGCGTTTTAACTGGCCATATGTCAGTAGAAAATAAATTGGCGTGGCTGTTAGATAATTCGCCATCAGTGACTGTGGTTTTTGATGGCGGGGATAATTATGTATCGCCAGTGGTTCATCAGAAACAATTGGTGCCCACTTGGAATTATCGTCGCTTACATCTTAGTGGTCAGTTTGGGTTTTTAGCTGCCAGTGAAAACGAGGCGGCAATTAAATCGCAAGTCCTTCAGTTTGAAGGGGATACATGGCGATATGAACAACAGTCAGAAAAACTAATGACGACTATGTTAACGCAAATTCGCTGTTTTGAAATTGCGATAGACCGCCTTGATATACAACAAAAGCTAAGTGCTAAAAAGCCTGTGGCGTTATGAGAAGCCATTGCTCAAGAATTAGTGGCCAATGGTCAGTTGTCGTTGGCAAAGGCGCATTTAGAAAGTTAACTAAGGTTATTTGTCTCTAGCTATTTGCAACGTATACTCTGTTCAATGTTAAACGTTTTGCTTAATTATTGGATTTGAAATGCTAGATACTTACGTTGTTAATGACCTTGTTTGTCAAGATCGCCGATTTACTGTTCCGTTAGATTATCAACAGCCTGAACAGCAAAAACTATCTGTTTTCGCACGTGAGGTAGCTAGTAAATCGGGTCGAGAAAACGAATTGCCGTACTTAGTGTTTTTTCAAGGTGGACCGGGATTTGGCGCCAGCCGCCCAACGGGATTAGATGGCTGGGTTGGTGAGGCGTGCAAGCATTATCGCGTGTTGTTGCTTGATCAACGAGGCACCGCGTGTAGCTCGCCGGTGACTGCTCAAACATTAGGTCATTTGACACCAGAGCAGCAGGCAGCACAGCTCGCTCATTATCGAAGTGACAATATTATTCGTGACGCTGAAACCATTCGTGGTGAGCTAATTGGTGATAAAAAATGGTCTATTTTAGGTCAAAGCTTCGGTGGCTTTTGTGTGTTACGTTATTTATCGGCCTCACCAGATGCCATAGAGCAGGCGTTTATTACCGGCGGCATACCATCGCTGACACGACCTGCAACAGATGTGTATCGCAAAACTTTTAAGCGCGTTCTCGACAAAAATAAGCTATTTTTTGAAACCTACCCTCAAGCGCAATCTATTGCCCACTCTGTCGCTCAGCACTTATTAGCAACACCAGAAACATTGCCTGATGGTTCGCCGTTGACGGTAGAACGTTTTCAATTGTTGGGTATTCATTTGGGAATGACTGGCGGACATCAAGAGTTGTATGCCATGTTGGAGCAAGCGTTTGTTGAGGTGAATGGCGCTAAAGCGCTGAGCTTTGTGTTTAAGCAATCGATGCTTAGTTTGCTTGATTATGACACTAACCCTATTTTCGCCTTTTTGCATGAGTCGATTTATTGTCAGGAGTTTGCGTCAAATTGGGCAGCACATGAGGTTCGACATCAATCATTTGCCAATTATTTTAATGTCGATGAGCACAGTCAGTCGTTTAATTTTACTGGAGAAATGATTTTTCCTTGGATGTTTGAGCAATTTTCTCAGCTCAAACCTTTGGCACAAGCCACCCAGTTATTAGCTGAAAAAGATGACTGGTCGCCGTTGTATGATTTGCAGCAATTAGCAAACAATACGGTGCCTGTTGCCGCTGCTGTGTATGAAACCGATATGTATGTTGATATTGCCTATTCAAATGAAACGTTGCAGCAGGTCAATGGCGCTATAGCGTGGTATTCAGCGGATCACGAGCACAATGGTATCAAGGTTGACGGTGCTAATATTTTCTCGACACTTCACAAAATATTAAACCCATAGGGTTAATGCTGTCTCTTATACACATCTCCGAGCCCACGAGACTAGGCATGATCTCGT
>CAJXRU010000143.1 GCA_913060565.1 uncultured Gammaproteobacteria bacterium
CATACGAGATCATGCCTAGTCTCGTGGGCTCGGAGATGTGTATAAGAGACAGCTGGTGTGCTAAGTACACTATCGCCTTGTGTATTGCCGATCTTGCCAATCATTATCTCAAGCGCATTGCAGCAGAGTAAAAATGGTTTATTGGCACTAATCCTTGGTATTTCATTATCCTTTGCAGTCACTGGCAGCCTTATTAGTTTTGCGGCTATTGCATGGGACTTTGATATCAGTGTCATCAAAACGGTTAGTGCAGTGCTCTTGCTGACGTTTGGTTTGATTATTCTTATCGATCCGCTTAATCAAAAGTTTACACAATTAGCGTCACAGTTAATGAGCCGTGGTAATAATAAAGTGGCGACCTATGAAGCGACAGGTGTCAGTGGCCAGTTCATTCTTGGTGCGTTGCTCGGTTTTGTTTGGACACCTTGTGTAGGGCCAACACTTGGCGCTGCAATTTCGTTAGCGATCCAAGGTGACAGTTTGCCTATTGTGTTCGCAATTATGCTGATTTTCGGTTTGGGTGCTGGTGTGCCATTATTAGTATTAGGTAGTGTGTCTGGTAAATTAATTAACCGTGATAAGTTGAATAAACACGTTAATTTAACGAAGAAGTTACTGGGAGTGTTTTTAGTATTAATAGCGATGACTATTTTACTTGGTTACGATCGCTACTTAGAAACCTTGTTAGTTGAATTAATGCCTGATTGGCTCACCGATCTCACTACATCTATTTAAGATTAGTTATTGTGACACTTAAAAAGCAGCCGTTAGGCTGCTTTTTTATTGGATAATCAAAACTGTACAGTATGTTTCTTGTCTGCTTCTCGTTATAATAACGCGGTTATCTTTCATTTTACTGGAGTTTTCGTGTCACATCCTTACCAACAACAAGATTTTCTGAGCTTTACACGCGCCAATGAATGGAGCAGTGAGCAAACCCATGACTTCACGTTAGAAAACGGGTGTCATGTTGAGGTATGGGACAGTGGCGTTATTGTTTTTGAGCCGCCGCAAGAAGGCAGCAAGGATATTATTTTATCTTGTGGTGTACACGGTAATGAAACTGGCCCGATAGAAATTTGTAGTGATTTTGTTCAAGACTTACTCGATCAAAAAATGTTGCCAGCCCATCGCATCATGTTTTTATTTGGTAATCCAGCCTCAATGAATATTGGTGAACGTTTTGTTGAAGAAAATATGAATCGTTTGTTTAGCGGTGCACACTCAAAGTCGCCAGGACTTTGTAATCGTGAGCGCATCCGCGCCAAAAAGCTAGAGCAATATGTTGATAAGTTTTATCAACTAAACAGTGACAAAGAACGTATTCATTACGATCTACACACCGCAATTCGCGGCTCTAAGAATGAAAAGTTTTCGGTTTATCCATTTTTACATGGCAAAGAATACAGTAAAGAGCAACTGCAAATCATGTTAGCGTGCGGTGTTAATACGATTTTACTGTCAAATGGCCCTACAACAACATTTAGTTATTTTTCATCTAATGATTACGGCGCTCATGCCTTTACCGTTGAGCTTGGTAAAGTACGTCCGTTTGGTGAAAATGACATGACCCGATTCATTGAAGTACGTGAAACGTTAAAGGCTATGATTGTTGGTGGCGATATGCAATTACGTGATTATCAAGCGTCTGACTTTAATTTATTTAAAGTGAACCGTGCGATAGATAAACACGATGATAGCTTTGAATTCTTCTTTGCCGACGATGTTGTTAACTTTACGAGCTTTCCAGTTGGATTTAAATTAGCGTCAGAAGGCGATGTCGATTATAAAATTGAAGCTGAGGGTGAAGCAATCGTATTTCCCAATGCAAAAGTCGCCAATGGTAATCGTGCTGTCTTGATGGTAGTTCCCACTGAGCTGCCATAACTATCTACCTGTTTTTTAGTCATAATCGAAGGAACTGTAATGTTTAATTTACAGTTCCTTTTTTTTTGAAGTGTAAAAACTGATTCATAATTGACCGCTCTGTATTGTCAGTCAGTTTACGTATAGGTAAAGTAAATGCCACTAAAAACTTATTCATTGGCATCAGTGTTTTCGATGAAGTAAACCACTGACATCGATATGCACGATGCCTAAATGCACACTAAGAAAAGCGCAGTTACCCAGTAAACTGAAAGCTACAAATAAAGGAACATCATGAATAGACCTGATAGCAAAGTGGTGAATGCCATTCACCAAGCCTCGTTTATTAAAGGCGATGCTTTGGATATTCCAACGCTAAAAGTGTTAGATCCGCAAGGTGTCGTTATTGAAGGTGCACAAATGCCTGATATTGACGAAGCATTAGCGTTAAAAATATACGACACGCTAGCATTTATCCGCGTGTTTGATGAGCGTATGGTTGCCTCTCAGCGTCAGGGGCGCATTAGTTTTTACATGACATGTAAAGGCGAGGAAGCGGCAATCACAGGCAGCGCAGCGGCGCTATCAGATGACGACATGATTATGGCGCAATATCGCGAGCAAGCGGCATTACGTTTTCGCGGTTTCTCAACGCCAAACTTTATGAATCAGTTATTTTCTAATTCGAAAGATTTAGGTAAAGGCCGTCAAATGCCAATTCATTATGGCTCAAATGAACTTAACTACATGACTATTTCGTCGCCATTGGCGACCCAAATTCCGCAAGCCGCCGGTTATGCGTATGGTCAAAAGCTTCAAGGTAAAGATGCCGTTACCATTTGTTATTTTGGCGAAGGCGCCGCATCAGAGGGTGATTTCCATGCTGGCTTGAATATGGCTGCGGTATTAAGAACACCGACAATTTTCTTTTGTCGTAATAACGGCTATGCAATTTCAACTGGTACTGAAGAACAATATGCTGGCGATGGCATCGCGCCTCGTGGTGTTGGGTATGGTATTGAAACGATTCGTGTTGACGGCAATGATTTACTCGCCGTATTACTGGCGACTCAAACAGCACGTGAGTATGCGTTAAAGCATAACAAACCGGTGTTAATTGAAGCCATGAGTTATCGATTAGGCGCTCACTCAACATCAGATGATCCTAGCGGTTATCGCTCAAAAGAAGAAGAAGATTTGTGGGCTCAAATTGACGGCGTATTACGTTTTAAAACGTGGATGGTTGCGCAAGGCTGGTGGGACGAAGATAAAGAAGCAGCAATTTATGAAGCGTATCGCACCGAAGTCCTAAGTGAATTAAAAGTGTCAGAGAAAATTGGCGCACCAGCATTAGATGAACTAGTGACTGATGTCTATCACGACGTGCCTAAGCACCTACAAGAACAACTTAGCGAACTTAAAACGCATATTGCTAAATATCCAGATGCTTATCCAAGTGCAAAAGGGGAGTCTCACTAATGGCCCAAATGAATTTATTACACGCGATTAACAGCGCGTTAGACCACGCAATGGAACAAAACGATCGTGTATTGTGTTTTGGTGAAGATGTTGGTCATTTTGGCGGTGTATTCCGTGCAACTAGTGGACTGCAAGAAAAGTTTGGTAAAGACCGTTGTTTTAACACGCCGCTCGTTGAGCAAGGTATTCTTGGTTTTGCAAATGGCTTAGCCGCGCAAGGTAGCGTGCCTATTGCTGAGATCCAGTTTGCTGATTATATTTTCCCTGCCTTTGACCAAATCGTTAATGAAACGGCGAAATTCCGTTACCGTAGTGGTAACGAATTTAATGTTGGCTCGCTAGTTATCAGAACGCCGTATGGCGGTGGTATTGCCGGTGGTTTGTATCATTCACAATCACCTGAAGCTTATTTTACAGGCACGCCGGGCATTAAAGTTGTGGTGCCACGTAATCCGTATCAAGCCAAAGGGTTGTTAACAGCATGTATTAACGACGAAGATCCAGTAATTTTCTTTGAGCCTAAACGTTTATACCGTGCTTCTATTGGTGAAGTGCCAGAAGAGAGCTATGAAATTGAGCTTGGTAAAGCAGAAGTTGTTAGTGAAGGCTCTGACGTTACATTGCTTGGCTGGGGCGCTCAAATGGAAATCATTGAGCAAGCATGTGAGATGGCCAAAGAACAAGGTATTTCATGTGAAATCATTGATTTACGTACGCTGTCACCGTGGGACGTTGAAACCGTCGCAAAATCGGTCACTAAAACAGGACGTCTTATTATCAGCCATGAAGCACCAATTACTGGTGGTTTTGCTGGCGAGATCTCTGCCACCATCAGTGATAAATGTTTCTTACATTTAGAATCGCCGATTGGCCGCGTATGTGGTTTAGATACACCTTATCCGCTTATGCAAGAAAAAGAATACGTTGCCGACAAATACAAAATTTTTGAAGCGATTAAAGCGTCAGTCAATTTTTAATAATTAACCAATACGCCAGCTAAAGCGTAGATGTGTATTGAGGAATAATCATGGCACAAGATTTTTTATTACCAGATATTGGTGAAGGTATCATCGAGTGTGAACTTGTTGAATGGCTTGTAAACGAAGGTGACCGCGTTGAAGAAGATCAAGCGGTAGCAGATGTAATGACCGATAAAGCATTGGTACAAATTCCATCAATGCATACTGGTGTTATCACTCGTCTTTATCATAAGAAAGGTGAAATCGCGAAAGTTCACGCACCCTTGTTTGAAATTCAGCCTGACGATGAAGTCGCGGTAGCACCAGCACCAGTGCAAGAAGTTGCTCAAACTGCTGCACCATCAGTAACAACAGGGCAAATCACCAAAGAATTTCTATTACCTGACATTGGCGAAGGCATTGTTGAGTGTGAGGTGGTTGAATGGTTAGTGGCTGTTGGTGATGAAATTCAAGAAGACCAACCAATTTGTGACGTGATGACCGACAAAGCGTTAGTGCAAATTCCTGCGATGGAAAATGGCATCGTTAGTGAGCTGTTTACTAAAAAGGGCGGCGTCGCTAAAGTTCACGCGCCGCTGTTTAGTTATCAATGTGAAGGTGAAGTGAGCGCTGTATCCGCACCCGTTGCTGAGACTAAACAAGACAATGCGCCTGTTGTTAATGTTGATAATACTGGCAATAACAAGAAAGCAATCGCCAGCCCTGCTGTTCGCCGCGTTGCACGAGAAATGAAT
Organism: uncultured Gammaproteobacteria bacterium; assembly: GCA_913060565.1. Lineage (GTDB taxonomy): Bacteria > Pseudomonadota > Gammaproteobacteria > Enterobacterales > Psychrobiaceae > Psychrobium. The sequence goes on from CAJXRU010000143.1 coordinate 5,060, forward strand.
ATCGATTTAACGCAGGTTAAAGGTTCAGGTAAAAACGGACGTGTTTATAAAAGTGACTTATTAGCGCCGTCTGCTGTTGAAGCGCCGGTTAGTTCAGTCGCAGAGACAGCAACGGTGCCTACCACTGTGATTGGTGGTGATGTTGCGGCCAATCATGTGGCCAGTGTTGAGCCGATACGTGGTATCAAGGCGGCCATGGCTCGTCAAATGGTCGATTCTGTGAGCACTATTCCTCATTTCACCTACAGTGAAGAAATTGATTTAACAGAACTCATCGCACTGCGCGGCGGTATGAAAGACGCTTATAAAGAGCAGGGTGTAAAACTCACCATGATGCCGTTTTTCATTAAAGCGCTATCACTGGCGATTAAAGAGTACCCAGTACTTAATAGTCAATTAACCAGTGATGCTAGTGAACTGCAATTCTTTAGCCAGCACAATATAGGTATGGCGGTTGATAGTAAGGTTGGTTTATTAGTGCCAAACATCAAGCATGTTCAAAACCTATCTATTGTCGATGTGGCGAATGAAGTAACACGATTGACCGACGCTGCTCGCGCTGGCCGATTGGCACAAGACGACATGAAACATGGCACTATTACTATTTCAAATATTGGTGCTCTTGGCGGAACCACAGCAACCCCAATTATCAATAAGCCGGAAGTGGCGATTGTCGCGTTGGGTAAATTGCAAAAACTACCGCGTTTTGATGACGCTGGTAACGTAGTTGCTCGCCAAATCATGAATGTGAGCTGGTCTGGGGATCACCGCGTCATTGATGGCGGTACCATTGCTCGTTTTTGTAACTTGTGGAAATCATACCTTGAGAACCCAAGTTCAATGATGATGGCAATGTCATAACAGGTGATTTATTAAAATAAGTCCTTGATTATTAGCCTCAATACGCTTGTCGTGTTGAGGCTTTTTTGTTTTACTCAATTCATTTATTTGAGACAAAAATTATGTGGTTACAACGAGAGATTACATTAGCACCGAGAAGGCGAGGTTTTCACCTCGTTACTGATGAGATTGAGCGCGCTATACCAGAGCTCGCCGACTTATCGATTGGGCTAGTAAACCTATTTATCAAACACACATCGGCGTCGCTAACGTTAAATGAAAATGCAGATTTCACAGTCAGGACTGATATGGAAGCGCATTTTAATCATTTTGTGCCAGAAAACGCGCCATATTATGAACATACCTATGAAGGTAGTGATGATATGCCTGCACATATAAAGTCCACTATCATTGGCGTCAGTCAATCAATCCCCGTGAGTAATGGCCGATTAAACCTTGGAACATGGCAGGGTATTTATTTATGTGAGCATCGTGATCATGGTGGGAGTCGAACCCTCGTGATTACCATCAATGGCGAGTAGCGATTTAATGGTATTTACGATATCGTAGAGTTATTGTCTAATAAAAAGAGCGACTTAGTCTGTGTTTTTTAAGCCTGCATTTAGTAATCACCGTGTATTAGCACCCAGTGGCTGGCAAGATCTTGCCCAAGGCGATTGGCTTAAAGATAATGTAGAGCAAGCTATTGCCCCGTGGCTATCCCATATCTTTGGCTATCACCTCTTAAAAGTCGGTGCGTTAAGTCATCAGCTAAACACCGACAAGTGTCTTATTAAGCATCAATTTGGCATAGCACCCGGCGGTGGTGCTGATGTGGTGGCTGATTTATCTCGTCTACCGCTACTTGAATCAAGTATCGATGCATCGATTTTGGCATTAAGCCTTAATTTCCATCATAACCCTCATCAGTTATTACGTGAGATAAACCGCGTGACTGTTGCTGGCGGGCATATACTTATCATCGGTATTAATCCGTTTAGCTCACTAGGGTTAATGAGTCTTAATCCACAGCTCAGTCATAAATACCCATATAACGGACGATTGTATTCGCAAGCGCGGGTTCAAGATTGGCTTGCTGTTTTAGGATTTAAGATAGTGGCCTCAAAGAAATTGGTTTATTCAAGTTTGCTGCTTAAACCGCATTACACCCGCTATTTACAGTCGTTTTTGTCTCATAATGTACCTGGTATTGGTAGTTTTTACTGCATTATGGCTAAAAAGCTCGTGCGTCCGTTAACCCCCGTTAAACCGCGCTGGGCTATGCATAGTCCGCCGTTGCTAAATCCTATTACCAGCATGCAGTCCAACCAGAAACAAATTAAGTAGTTCAAGTCGTTGTTAATGAATTTGTGTGGTTGAGTTGATAGACTAACCCCAATTAATGTTTTTGTTTAAGGAAGTGCGTTAATGAGCACATCGAGTTATAAGCGCCAAGTCGTATTGGATACCGAAACAACGGGTATGAACCAAGCTGGCGGACCAATTTATTTAAATCATAAAATCATCGAAATTGGTTGTGTTGAAGTAGTTAATCGCCGCTTAACTGGTCGTCATTATCACGTCTACATTAAGCCTGACCGTTTAGTGGATCCAGAAGCGTTTGAAGTTCATGGTATTAGCGACGCGTTTTTACGCGATAAACCCACGTTTGCGCAAGTCGCTGATGAGTTTATTGACTTTATCAGCGGTGCGGAATTAGTAATCCACAACGCGCCATTTGATGTCGGTTTCATGGATTACGAATTTGATTTACTTAGTCGTGGAATTGCTAAAACCGCTCAAATGAGCGGCATTTTAGATACCTTGGTTATGGCTAAGGAAATGCATCCAGGGCAACGTAATAGCCTTGATGCGTTATGTAAACGTTATGGAATCGACAATTCATCACGTGAGCTTCACGGCGCATTACTTGATGCCGAGATTTTAGCCGACGTTTATCTTGCGATGACAGGTGGTCAAACAAAACTGAATTTGACCAATGTTGGCGATTCAGACGCACAAAGTTCAGGCGGCAAAATTAACCTTGATCCATCATTGGTATTAAATGTGCTTAATGCTAGCGATAGTGAGCTAAATGCGCACCAAGAACGACTTGATGTTGTCGTTGCAAAAGGCGGCAGTTGTAAGTGGCTTGATTAAGCCAATTTCATGTATTTGATAGAAAGGAATTTTAGGGTGTTTCGACAATTATTTTTAATCGGATTAATCTGTGCAAGCGTCGTTTTTCCAGCAAAAGCGAATAACTTCAATCCACAAGATGATGCGTCGCAGCAAAAGATAAAATTGTTGTCGAATCGTTTTCGTGTTGACCAAGCCGTTGACGCCTTGGTATTTATCATTGAGCGTAAACCTGGCTCAGCGCCGATTATTCTTGTTCGACCTGACGGCAGTAAGTTGTATGCAACCAGACCCGTCGACGGCGTGAAGTGGGTTGATGCAAATGCTGGCGACATGATTGAAATAAAACAACCGATGATAGGCCCGTGGCAAATTGTTGGCGATATATTGCCAAGTAGTGAAATTCGACTCGCGACGTCACTTGCCCTTAAGATTAATGAATTTCCTAGTGAGTTGTTCGTGGGGGAAGTTGTTAAGTTAACAGCACGTATTGAATTCAATAATAAACTGTTAGCACTTGGCCGGGTTGATGACTTAATTAAGCTTCAGGTTTTTTTGCGAAGCACCACTGATTCATCAGCGCCAAATTTCGGGGCAGGTACCTTTACCATCGGTCAATACATTGATGACGGGCAAGGCCTCGATGAACGTCGTGGAGATGGCGTATTTACTGGGCGGTTAGATCTTGATAAACCCAATGGTCCTTATACCTTATTAGTACGCGCTGGTAACAAGGTTTTTGAACGAGAATATTCTCAACCTCTTTATCTTAGACCGCAGCCTGTTAACGTCGATTTAATGTCAGCGGCAATAGACGGCCAATACGCGCTGCGCTTTATTACCAATGAGCTAGCGGTTGATATGTCGCAAATGGCCATTCAAGTGATTGTTCATCATCCTAACGATACGAAGGAACACTTGAGTGTCAGTAATCTTGCCCCCACGCATCTATTGCGGCTTGAAAATATCCAAAAACCCGGTCGATATAAAATAGATATCGAGGTTTATGGGACGACACTAGATGGCCGTGAGTTCAAATATAGCATTGACCAAATGAAAGTTAAGATTGATGTGCCAGCGGCTAAAGAAGTGAAGGCTCAGAAGGTAGAGGCTGATAAAGCACGTAAAGCGAAGTTTAAACAAGAGCAGATACTTAAGCGTCGGAAAGCGGCACAACAAAAAGCGGAAGAAGAAAAGTCGCTGATTATTATCATTGTGATGGTTAATGTATTGATTTTATTGTTAGGTGCACTATTGATGTGGCTATTTTTACGTAAGAAGAAGCCTAAAGCACCAAAAGAAGATGCAGATGATGCTAAAGACGATAAAAAGAAAGACAAAAAAGAAGAGAAAAAAGCCAAAGATGCTAAGAAAAAGAAATAGTTGCTCAAATATTGCTTTTTTTGACGTAAATTTCAGCGGTTAAACGAAAAAAACAAACTTATTAAAAAAACTGGTTGACTCATTTGGGGGGGATACGTATTATCCACCCCGCACTCAAGGAGACGGGCTAACAAAGTTTGTTTTCACTAGATTGCGGAGTGGTAGTTCAGTTGGTTAGAATACCGGCCTGTCACGCCGGGGGTCGCGGGT
>CAJXRU010000144.1 GCA_913060565.1 uncultured Gammaproteobacteria bacterium
TTCATACGTTAAAGGCATCTCAATTAAAAGATAATTCAGGATTGGTATATATCGGATATGACGTTGATAAAAAGCTAATTGCGCCATATTTGGCACAGCTAAAAGCACATTTAGGAGGCGAAAAATTTAATACTTTTCGAGCAGGGCAGGCTAAACGAGACCATCATCGTTTTCATATAACACTCATTAATCCCTTTGAGCATCCGAACGTAAAGAATATTGATATCAGTAAGCTGCCTGAAATTACCTTTAAATTTGAAGGCTTGGGTACAGCGAGTAAAGACGCTGACCGCACTTTTTTTGTGGTGACTGCATCTGAAAAAGCGCAACAAGTTCGCAAGCAGCATGGCCTTAAAAGTAAAGACTTCCATGTTACTGTCGGTTTTGATGCTAAAGATGTCTTTGGCGTAAGCAAGGGAATGGATAGCTTAATGGAGCAAGTAAAATAATGACACTGGTCCCTGCGCAATTAACTCATGTTCAAGCCATTGTTCCTATTATGGAAGAGTATAGAAAGTTCTGTGGTTTTGATTATCAAGAAAGAGAAACACAAACGTTTCTTACTCATCTTATCAAAGATAATAAATCTGTGATGTTGTTGGTAATAGAAGAGCAGTCTCAACAAGTCATGGGCTTTGTTAATCTATATCCCAGTTACTCTACTTTGGCGCTGAAACCTATCTGGCTTTTAAATGACCTGGCGGTATCCAGTCAATTTCGCGGCCGCGGTTTAGCTAAAGTGCTAATGAATGGTGCGCTTGAATTTGCAAAAGAATCGGGCGCGATTCGTATTGAGTTTAAAACTGAAATGACCAACACACGCGCACAAGCATTATATAACTCATTAGGTTTTTCCATTGATAAGGATAATGTTTATTACCGCGTGACTTGTTAGTGCTTTTGATACGTTAGCGATTCCAATCCCTACTCATTGTCAGTGTTGATGGATCATCAGTGACGATGAATAGACCTCGATAAATCATGTCATCATTGTCGCTCGGTGTATAACTTGAAAAAGAATGGTTGCTACCAAAATTCCGCATTTTTTCTAACTGTGCTTGGGTTGTCTCTGCGTCATTATAGTTAAACTCAATGAGGCATATTTTTCCGCTACAGGCATAGTTTTCTGCATAAAATTTTTCTCCGACCAATTTATTGAACTGAGTATACAAATTTTCTTCATTTTGGACGTTGGTGTGATCGTTATCGAGCATTCTTACCTTTTCTATCACGCGGGTAAAATCCTGAGTGCCAAAAACTGTGCGCAATGCGCTGCTAGAGACTACGTTGGTGTCAGAAATGAATGCATTGTCAAAACTAGCTGGCGAGTCAAATGCCTTTGAGGCTAAGAATTTCTCAATGTCAGTTTGTTGTATAGCTTTGCGAGCTTGAGGTGCGTCTTCTAATTTTTCGTCTTGAAAAAAGGTGTCATCATTTATTATTGTGCTGTTGGCGGCTTGAACATTAGGTTGGGCTTTAATTAGCGTACCTTTGTCATGAATGCCCTCGTCAGTTATCGATTGGGAAGGGGAACGAGACATGAGTAATGTGGTACCAATTGAGGCAATGATTACACCGATGATAGTGAATGCATAGATTTTATTCATGATATTCCTTTATCTTATTAGCGTCGAAAGCGGAGTGTAACTAGCTGATAATTAATAATCAATGAACAAAAATTTAGGTGGTTAATATCGATAGTATTTCTGTTGAATTAAAGAGTACAGAGGTTATTATTAAAATTTACTAAAAAATAATTGGTTATGGGTATTTAAAGGATACATGTTAATGAAAGAAAAAGAATTTGAAACATGGCAAACGACAAGACAACAGGGAACGTTTAAATTTATTTTGATCCGCGGATTGCTGTCGTGGGGATTACCAATGTTTGTCATTATGACATTTATTGTGAATAGATCAGAAAGAGAATTTACAGCACTTTATCTTGCTGTGAATGCGGCAGTTTGGGGAGTCGCTGGAATCGCTTTTGGCGCTTTAATGTGGCACATCACTGAAAATCGATTTAACCGCGAACTTGATGTACGTAGTGGTACGTCTTCTGAATAAAAAATTAATACGTCCCTAATTGCTTTTATTCATTGCCATTGCTATTAGAGTTTTACTGGTGATGGGTAACCCTAAAAATTAATACTCTATTTATCGAGTCGTATCACAGTTTACTGCTATCACTTAGCCTGCCTATTTGCCAATATTGACTCACATCAATAATTCCCCTATCTTTAAATTACTTGACACTTATGTCAGATTTATAAAATTATAATGCCACCAGACTAACTCACTAAGAAGTTAGCATTGTGAGTGGCAATAAGAGCGATATAGCAATGATTAATAATCAGATCCAGTTCTTGCTCAACGATCAGCTAACGACGTTGAGTGACATCGATCCTAATACGACGATTTTACAATATTTAAGACAGCATCAACACAAGAGTGGCACCAAAGAAGGTTGTGCCTCTGGCGACTGTGGCGCCTGTACCGTAGTGATTGCAGAAGCTGTTGCTGGCAAGCTGCGCTATAAGAGTTTAAATGCCTGTATTAGCTTGTTACCGAGCTTACATGGTAAACAACTTATCACGGTTGAAGATTTAGAAGATGGTGACCGTTTGCACCCTGTGCAACAAGCGATGGTGGATTTTCACGGCTCACAATGTGGTTTCTGTACACCGGGTTTTATTATGTCGCTGTTTGCGCTGCATAAAAACTTCCCTGATCCAAGCAAACATCAAACGCTAGAAGCGCTGGCTGGCAACCTATGTCGTTGTACTGGTTATCGCGCAATTGTTGATGCAGCGGCTGCGGCAAAAAATCACGGTGCGGATCAATTTGATCGTAACGTTGCGCACACTATCGCGACGCTAAACAGCATTGCTAGAGATACTATGGCCCAACTTTCACTTAATAAAGAGCTAAATGATGGTGCACAGCAAGCATTCAGTCCATTAAGTTTGTCGCAACTAAGTCAAATCATGCTGGATAATCCACAGGCGCGTTTAGTCGCTGGTGGTACGGATATCGTGCTTGAGATTACCCAAATGCACAAAAAACTCGGCACTATCGTCTATGTGGGAAATGTGCCTGAGCTACAGAAATTTGAAGAGCACGATGACAAGTTTGTTATCGGTGCAGCCCTGCCATATAGCGAGTTTACCCCGCATCTTGCAGTGCATTATCCTGAATTTGGCGACATGATTGAGCGCATTGGCTCATTGCAAATCCGCAATCAAGGCACGCTTGGTGGTAACGTTGGGAATGCTTCACCGATTGGTGATACACCGCCAGTATTAATTGCTCTTGATGCTAAGTTGAATTTGCGTTGTGATGATAAAGTGCGTCAAATCGCTATTGAAGATTACTTTGTTGATTACAAGGTGACGTCACAGCAAACCAGTGAATTTATTGAAAGCATTGAAATCCCTAAGCCTGTTAGCAAGGCACAGCAGCTTAAGGTATATAAAATCTCTAAGCGTTTCGACGACGATATCTCCGCAGTATTAGCCACCTTTAATTTAACCATTGAAAACGATGTCATTACCAAGGCGCGTGTCGCTTTTGGTGGCATGGCGGGCATTCCTGCCCGTGCTGCAAATTGTGAACAAGCTTTAAATGGTCAGCCTTTCACTCAGGCAACTATTGATGCTGCCAAAGCGCAACTTGCTAGTGATTATACGCCAATGAGCGATGTGCGCGCGTCGAAAGATTACCGCATGACAGTAGCGCAAAATCTATTGCAAAAAGCCTTTATCGAAATATCTCAGCCACAAACTAATACAGGAGTTGTGCAATATGCGTAAATTAGTTGATTTACCGACGAAAGAGTCGAGCAAGGTGGCTGGTAAAGTTGGTGTTTCTCACAAACACGAGAGTGCCGATAAACACGTTAGCGGTAAGGCGGTTTATATTGATGATCGTCCCGATCGCAGCGATCAACTTCACGGCGCCATTGGTCAAAGTACCATTGCTCACGGCATCGTTAAGTCGATGGATTTATCAAAAGTCAAAGCACATCCCGGCGTAGAGGCGGTTATTACCAGTGGTGATGTGCCGGGTAAAGTGGATATCGGCCCCGTATTTGGCGGCGATCCCGTGTTGGTGGAAGAGAAAGTCGAGTTTATGGGACAGGCGTTATTTGCTGTCGCGGCAACGTCTCATGAAGCGGCGGTAAAAGCGGCTAAGTTAGCGGTTGTCGAATACGACGAGTTAACGCCGGTGTTATCGGTGAAAGACGCACTAGCAAAACAAAATTTTGTCCGTCCAACGCACACACAATCTCGTGGTGATGCTAAAACGGCAATTGGCCAGAGTAAGCATAAGCTGTCGGGTGAGTTGCAAATTGGTGGTCAAGAGCACTTTTATTTAGAGAGCCAAATTTCAATTGCCGAGCCAACGGAAGAAGGCGGCATGTTGGTGTATTCATCGAGCCAGCATCCATCGGAAGTGCAAATCTTAGTAGCCGAAGTGTTGGGTGTTCCATTTAACAAGGTCACTATCGATATGCGCCGCATGGGCGGTGGCTTTGGCGGTAAAGAAACGCAAGCGGCGCCTTGGGCCTGTCTTGCTGCACTGCTTGCTAACAAAACTGGCCGCAGCGTTAAAATGCGCCTTAATCGTTTTGATGACATGACGGCAACAGGTAAGCGCCATCCGTTTGAAAATACCTATGACGTGGGATTTGATGATGAAGGCTTAGTGAAAGGTATTGATTTCACCATTAATGGCAACTGTGGTTATTCACCAGATTTATCAGATGCCATTGTCGATCGCGCCATGTTCCATAGTGATAATGCCTATTTCTTAGAGCACGCCAATGTAGTGGGCAATCGCTGTAAAACCAATACCGTATCTCACACTGCATACCGTGGTTTCGGTGGCCCGCAAGGGATGATTTCTATCGAAGGTGTGATGGATGATATCGCCCGTAAAGTTGGTAAAGATCCGCTTGAAGTACGTAAGTTAAATCTCTACGGTCAAAATGATCGCAACGTGACTCATTATGGGCAAACGGTTGAACAGAATATCTTGCCGATGATGATCGACAAGCTTGAAAACGACTGTGATTACCAAGCGCGTCGAGCAGCCATTACTAAATTTAATCATGAAAATCAGTTTATTAAAAAAGGTATCGCCTTAACGCCTGTTAAATTTGGTATCTCGTTTACCGTGCAGCATCTTAATCAGGCAGGTGCGCTTATTCATCTATACACCGATGGTTCAATTCAGTTAAATCACGGTGGAACCGAAATGGGCCAAGGTTTAAATACCAAGATTGCTCAAGTTGTTGCACAAGAATTCCAAGTGGATATTGACAATATTCTGGTAACAGCCACCCGTACCGACAAAGTGCCAAATACCTCACCAACGGCGGCATCATCGGGTACCGACTTAAATGGTAAGGCAGCGCAAGCGGCGGCTAAAACTATTCGTGGCCGTTTAGTGGAATTTGCCAGCGAGCATTTCGAAGTGACGCAAGAAGAAGTTATTTTTAAAGATAACTTCGTACATATCGGTGACAAAACTATGGCCTTTGCTGAGTTAGTGCAGCTTGCGTATTTAAATCGTGTGTCGTTGTCGTCTACAGGTTTTTATAAAACACCAAAAATTCACTACAACCGTGAACAAGCACATGGCCGTCCATTCTTCTATTACGCCAATGGTGTGTCTTGCTCGGAAGTAGTGATTGATACGCTAACGGGTGAATACAAAATTGAGCGTGTTGATGTGCTGCACGATGTGGGGGATTCACTCAACCCTGCTATCGATTTAGGGCAAATTGAAGGGGCATTTGTCCAAGGTATGGGTTGGTTAACGACTGAAGAGTTGATGTGGAACGACAAAGGCCGCTTGTTATCTAATGGCCCTGCGACTTACAAAATTCCTGCGATTGCTGATATGCCTGAGCATTTTAATGTGGAGTTATTGCAAAACGAGCCAAATCGCGAAGCGACTATTTACAACTCAAAAGCCGTCGGCGAGCCACCATTTATGTTGGCTATTTCTGTATGGTCGGCAATGCGTGATGCCATTTCGTCGGTATCGGATTACAAACAAAGCCCTGTATTGCATACGCCAGCAACGCCTGAGCGTGTGCTCGATGCTGTCATGCAAATGCAGCAGGATTAGTTGAGGTAACTATCTCATGAGTATGACCCCAAACAGCCATTGGCTCGATGCAGCACTGCAGTTATCGCAACAAGGACAAAGTTACGTATTAGTAACATTGCTCGGCGTGCGAGGCTCAGCGCCACGTGATAGCGGTACAAAAATGGTGGTTAGTGCCGATGCAAGTTTTGACACCATCGGCGGTGGTCATCTCGAACACAAGGCAACGCAAATTGCCCAACAGTTGATTACGGACAGACAAAGTGGTCAGAAAATTGAGCACTTTCCATTAAGCGCCAAGCTTGGCCAGTGTTGTGGCGGTAGTACCAGCGTGTTGTTCGAAACCTTTATTAATACCAATATTAATGTGGTGATGTTCGGTGCTGGCCATGTTGGCCATGCTATTGCGCCAATGCTGGCGGGATTGCCAGTTAACCTACATTGGGTGGATGAGCGCAGCGACTTATTCCCAGCACACACGGCGCGTAATACGCATCATATTGTCAGTGAAGTGCCAAGTGATGAAGTCGCAAGCATGCCGCCAAGCAGCTATTACATCATCTTGACTCACAATCATCAGCGAGACTTTGATATCACCAGCGCCATTTTAAAGCGCGGTGATGCTGCTTATATCGGCTTGATTGGCTCTGATACAAAATGGAAACGTTTTAAGCAGCGCTTTAGTCATCGCGGTTTTAACTATCAGCAAATTGCCAGTATTACTTGTCCCGTGGGACTAAGCAATGTGCCGGGCAAGCTACCGATGGAAGTGGCTGTGTCTATTGTTGGTGAAGTGATTAATTTATACCAACAAACATTAGCGCCTGTGCCTCATAAACAAGGGGTGCAATGGAACGAGTTAAAGCAAATGCTCGATGACCAAGCTTCAGCAAAAAGAAAAAACCATAAAGAACAAGAGGAAACCAATGATTAAATTTCCCGACAACCACTTCGCTTTGAAAAGCTCACGCTGTGTGATTGATGGCGCTATAGTGCCCGCGCAAATTGAAGTTGAAAACGGTATTATTAAAGACGTTCATGCTTATGACGCGGACTTAGATTGCGACATCGATAATGTTGGCAACTTGGTTGTCATGCCGGGGTTGGTGGATTCTCATGTTCATATTAACGAGCCTGGACGTACTGAGTGGGAAGGTTTTAATACGGCCACTCAAGCGGCGGCAGCTGGTGGCATCACAACCTTAGTGGATATGCCGCTAAATTGTATTCCAGTGACTATCGACAAATCATCTTTCCAAGAAAAGCTCGATAGTGTCGATGATAAGCTGTGGGTTGATTGTGGTTTTTGGGGTGGTGTGGTGCCAGACAGTATTGATGATCTCGATGAATTGCTTACTGCGGGCGTATTGGGCTGTAAGTCATTCTTAATTGATTCGGGCATTGAAGAGTTCCAGCCAATGAAGGCGGAGGATTTACGTCAAGCAATGCCAATTCTTGCCAAACACAATGCACCTTATTTGATTCACGCTGAGCTAGATTGTGGCGCGCCACCGGCACAAATTACCAAAGAATACAAAAGCTTTTTAGACTCTCGTCCTAAGTCATGGGAAAACAATGCCATAGACATGATGATTGATTTAAATCGCGAGGTTAAGGCACAAGGTCTAGAGTGTCCTGTACATATAGTTCATTTATCGAGTAGCGAAGCGATAGCAAGTATTGAGTCAGCGCGCAGTGAAGGAATAAGCCTGACTATTGAAACCTGTCCCCACTATTTAACGCTAGCGGCTGAAAGTATTCCCGACGGGAAAACGTTATTTAAATGTTGTCCGCCGATCCGTGAAGAAGATAACCGTCAGAGACTTTGGGGCGGGCTTAAGGATGGCGTAATCGATTTTATTGTGTCAGATCATTCACCGTGTACCCCTGAGCTAAAACATATTGATATTGGCGACATTGAAAAAGCGTGGGGCGGTATTTCTGCTCTGCAATTTGGTCTGCCGTTGATTTGGACTGAAGCTAAGATACAAGGGTTTGATTTAATCGATATTACCCGTTGGATGTCAGAAAAAACCGCTGAATTCATCGGTATGGATCATATCAAAGGACATATTAAAGCAGGCTATTACGCTGATTTTGTCGTCTTTGATGATAGCGATGGCTATGTGATCACCAATGAAATGATCAAACATAAACACAATATTACTCCGTATGCAGGACGCCGAGTTGATGGCAATGTTATCAGCACTTATTTACGTGGTGAAAAGATTTATCACAACGATGAATTTGGCGAATCACCAACTGGTCAGCCGCTATTAAAAGGCCGTGTTTAATCAATTATAAGAATAAAGGAAGAGTACACAAGATGAATCAGCAGCAGTTACATCAATACTTCACGCAACATTATGTCGATTTAGCACAAGCGCGTCTCGGTGGTGAAACGCTCGCATGTAGCGATGACTTTTTTGCAGAGATGGAGAATCTTATCAAACCTGGACGTGGTGTATTTATCGACGATAAATACACCGATCGCGGCAAATGGATGGACGGCTGGGAATCGCGCCGTAGCTATGGTCGTGGTAACGGCCGCGACGAAGATTGGTGTGTGATCCGTTTAGGTGTTGCTGGTGTTATTCGCGGTGTCGATGTCGATACCAATCACTTTAAAGGTAATGCACCGCAATCGATTATGGTTGAAGCGACTAATACAACTGGCAGCCCTGAAAATGCTGAATGGCGTGTGATAGTGGCGCAAAGTGATACCAATGCTCATAGCCAAAACTTATTTGAAGTCGATTCCGATCAAGTGTGGACTCATGTACGAATCACCATGTATCCAGATGGCGGCATCGCCCGTTTTCGCGTTTATGGCGATCCGGTGTTAGATATGAATAACTTTGTTGCTGGTGAGTTAATCGATTTGGCCTCTATTAAAAATGGTGCCCGAGCGCTGATGTGTTCAGATATGTTCTTTAGTGATAAGAACAACCTAATTATGCCTGGACGCGGAGTTAACATGGGTGATGGTTGGGAAACCAAACGCCGTCGTGATCCAGGTCCTGATTGGTCAGTGGTTAAGTTAGCGACGCGCGGCGTGATTAAAAAAACCATCATAGATACTGCGCATTTCAAAGGTAACTTCCCTGATACGTTCAGCCTAGAAGGTTGTGTGAGTGACGACGAGACCGTATTAGCAGGTGAAGCGCAATGGCAACCTGTTATTGAACGCACCAAGCTGTTTGCCGATCGCGAACATTTGTTTATCGATGAAATTTGTAATAACGAAACAGCCTTTACTCACGTACGCCTAAACATCTTCCCAGACGGCGGGGTTAGCCGCATGCGGTTGTTTGGGAGTATCGCGTCTGTCTCTTATACACATCTGACGCTGCCGACGAAGAGGATAGTGTAGATCT
>CAJXRU010000145.1 GCA_913060565.1 uncultured Gammaproteobacteria bacterium
ACGAGATCATGCCTAGTCTCGTGGGCTCGGAGATGTGTATAAGAGACAGAAATTGTGGCGGTTTACACCAAAGAAGATACCCCCTCAGGTCGTGGAAAAAAACTACAAGCAAGTGCCGTGAAGAACTTAGCACTAGAGCATGACTTACCAGTAGTACAACCTAAATCACTGCGTGATACCGACGCTCAACAAGTGCTTGCATCATTTAATGCAGACTTGATGGTCGTTGTTGCTTACGGTTTAATTTTACCACAAGTGGTTTTAGACACACCTCGTCTTGGTTGTATCAATGTTCATGGTTCGTTATTACCTCAATGGCGTGGCGCGGCACCAATTCAGCGTGCAGTTTGGGCAGGTGATGCACAAAGTGGTGTTACCATCATGCAAATGGATAAAGGCTTAGACACTGGCGCTATGTTATATAAAGCAAGCTTAGATATCGCAAGTGATGAAACTAGCGCAACATTATATGACCGACTGGCAGAACTTGGACCAGGCGCTCTTGTTGAAGCCATTGATTTACTGAGCCAAGACAAACTAAACGCTGAAACTCAAGATGACAACTTGGCGACCTATGCACATAAGTTATCTAAAGACGAAGCTAAAATAGACTGGAATGAGAGTGCACAGCATATTGAACGTTGCATTCGAGCTTTTAATCCGTGGCCTGTTTCTTATTTCCAAGTTGCAGAGATGAACGTCAAAGTTTGGCATGCAACCTGCGACAATACGCCAGTGTCTGCGCCTGCGGGCACCATTATCAGTGCGGATAAGAAAGGCATTGTAGTTGCAACAGCCCAAGGCTCAATGACCTTACTGAACCTTCAATTTCCAGGCAAAAAAGCAATGGCAATAAACGATATATTAAACAGTCGCAAAGCATTATTTGAAGTAGGCACTCAGCTATGAATTTACGTGCCCTTGCAGCAGAAACTGTTGCAGCAGTATTAGAACGTGGTGAGTCTCTTGCAACTGCCCTACCTTTTGCACAATCATCGATCGATAATCTAAAAGACAAAGCATTACTTCAAGAAATAACCTATGGCGTAATGCGAGAGTTAACACAGCTAGAATATTACGTTAATACCTTGATGGATAAGCCATTAAAAGGCAAGCAACGCATTGTTCATCATCTGTTGTTGGTGGGCACTTATCAATTGTTGCACACGCGCATACCAGCGCACGCAGCACTTGGTGAAACAGTGGCTGCAGTCGACGAGATACAACGTCCTAAATTTAAAAGTCTTGTGAATGGTGTATTACGAAACCTACAGCGAGAGCATGAAAACTTGCGGGAAAAAATGCCAACGAAAGGACCTATCACCTTTAATCATCCTAAATGGATCATTAAACGTGCAACAGCAGCCTACCCGAAACAGTGGCAACAGATTCTACATGCAAATAACCAACGTTCACCAATGTGGATCCGCAACAACAGCGCCATGCAAAGTCGTGATGAATATCTTGCACAACTGGCAGTATTAGATATTGAAGCAACTGCTGGTGACATTGGCGACAACAGTATTTTGTTAGCACAACCAGTACCTGTCACTGCGCTGCCAAATTTCGATACCGGAGCTTGCTCTGTACAAGATATTGCAGCACAACAAGCGGCCGAACTGCTAGGTGCTCAATCGGGTGAACGCATTCTAGACGCTTGTGCAGCACCTGGTGGTAAAACATGTCATATCCTTGAATTAACGAAGGATATTGAGGTTGTGGCACTCGACTGTGATGAAAAACGATTAGATCGTGTTCAACAAAACCTGACACGTATTGGTCTCAATGCCGAATTAATTTGCGGCGATGGCACCCAACCAGAAGCTTGGTGGGACAAAAAACAATTCGATCGTATTTTATTAGATGCGCCCTGCTCTGCAACTGGCGTAATTCGCCGCAATCCAGACATAAAGTGGCTACGTCGTGATAGCGATATTGAGCAATTAGTCCAATTGCAGCAACAAATATTCGATGCGAGCTGGAAACTGTTAAAGTCTGGCGGTACGCTTGTTTATGCAACGTGTTCGATTCTTCCGAACGAAAACAGTCAGCAAGTAACGCAGTTCTTACAACGCCATCAAGACGCTGAATTAATTCCATTGCATGAAGGCGATACGCCTGAACAACCAGGGTGGCAATTATTACCTGGCGATAACGATAGCGATGGGTTTTACTACGCAAAATTACAAAAACGATAAACAAAGGTAAGTCGCGTGAAAATAATTATCTTAGGTGCAGGGCAAGTCGGCGGAAGTCTCGCAGAAAACCTCGTTGGTGAAGACAGCGATATCACTATTGTTGATAGTGATCGTGCTGCGCTCGCAGAACTTAAAGATAAATTAGATTTACGCGCCGTACATGGCCATGCGTCCCATCCACAGGTATTACTCGATGCCGGAGCTGACGATGCTGATCTTGTTATTGCCGTAACAAATTCTGATGAAATTAACATGACCGCATGTCATGTCGCCTATTCGTTATATAAAGTCCCAACGAAAATCGCGCGTATCCGTAATGAAGATTACCTACGCGTTGCCAAGCATCTTTTTCATTCTAAAAAAGCTTGCTTCAAAGATGATAAGAAACGAGAAAAGAATCATGAGAATACTGGCTTTATCATTGATGAGCTGATTTCTCCAGAAACTTTGGTAACCGGCTATATTCGCCGCTTAGTTGATTATCCTGGTGCACTGCAAGTATTGCAGTTTGCCAATCGAAAAGTAAGTTTGGTGGCTGTAAGAGCCTATTACGGTGGTCCTTTAGTGGGTCATGCACTATCGGCACTTCGAGAGCACATGCCAAACATCGATGCACGAGTTGCGGCGATATTTAGACAAGGACGCCCAGTTAGGCCACAAGGCACGACTATTATTGAAGCCGATGACGAGGTGTTCTTCATTGCAGCAACGGGCCATATTCGTGCGGTTATGGGCGAGTTACAAAAGCTGGAAAATCATTACAAACGCGTAATGATTGTCGGCGGTGGTAATATTGGTGCAGGCCTTGCTAAGCAATTAGAGCATAGCCATCAAGTTAAACTCATTGAGCGTAACCCAAAGCAAGCGGAAGCCTTATCCCAACAGCTAACCAAAGCAACTGTTTTTGTTGGTGATGGTGCGGATCATGAGCTGTTGAGTGAAGAACATATTGAGCAAACCGATCTATTTATTGCGGTAACCAATGATGATGAAGCCAATATAATGTCTTCGATGTTGGCCAAGCGAATGGGTGCCAAAAAGGTAATGGTGTTAATACAGCGCAGCGTTTACGCCGATCTGATGGAAGATACCAACATCGACATTACCATCTCACCGCAGCAAATTACCATTTCAGCTTTACTTTCCCACGTTAGACGCGGTGACATTAGTAATGTTTATTCGTTACGTCGTGGCGCAGCAGAAGCCATTGAGGCTATTGCTAATGGCGACTCCATGACATCCAAAGTTGTTGGCCGCCGTATTATGGATATTAAGCTCCCGCCGGGTGCGACCATTGGTGCCATTGTCCGTGATAACGATGTATTGATTGCTCATGATAAAACTGAAATTAAGACTGGCGATCACGTCATTCTTTTCTTAATCGACAAAAAGCACATTGGCGACATCGAGCGACTCTTCTCACCTAGCGCATTTTTCTTATAACATTCATCTGATTAATAATGTCGTTAGGCGGCATTGTTAAGCCGCTGAACGGAATAAACAAATGTGCCCCATACAGCCTTTCTAACAATATCATTTGATGGAAAAATGGCGCCAACGGCCCCTTTATTTCAAATCCAGAAGGGAGTTTGAATGGCGATAAGTTGATTTGCGCCTGTGCCATATTGATATCACCTTGGGAAATAGCGAGTGCTAAAATATCGCGATGCTCATGAATAATTCGACTTGCAAAGCGCGGTGAAACATTATCAATAAAGGCTTCTAAATCATCTATCTTGATCCCTATATAGGATATTTCGCGATGCGCTAGTTGATGGTAAAACCTAGGGATATGAATACGACTAATGTTACGCCAATCTAGTTTCCATTGACCATATCGATGGAAATAACGGATCGAATTTTCAGTCAACTTAATACTGATTGCGGGCTCTAAATGCTTTGCAATTCCAATGGATATTAGCGCGACCGCTCCCAGACATAATAAACCAAATTGCAAAGCGAGCGTTGGCCACAATATTTGGCCAGCCATTGCTAGTACCAATATCAAACCACCAGCCAACATAAAAAACTGTTTATTGTTAGGTGCTGGCGATGCAATGTGAATTGGAAGCTTCATTAAATTAGCAACTAAGCTAAAGACGCCAATAGCGTGTCAGCATAGGCGTCGACTTTGTCCCAATCCGTATATTCAATGTCTTTACTGGTATCAGTTTCTCCACCGGTAATCTTCATGATTAGCCGAATCATAAACTTATCGAAGAACCCATACTTACTATAAAGTAGCGCACCAGCGAATACGGCCAAATTTTGCGGCTGCCACGATGATAATGTTAAAAACTTCTTCATGTACGCATTGGTTTCTGGGGTGTTTTTGTCTGGTTTTCTGGCGGTAAGATTGACACAGAAAAACGCATTATTTACCTGTTCTAACGACTCTTTATGAGTTTCTATAAACGTATATAACGCCTTGTTTAAATGACCGTAACGAATAGAAGCGCCAATAATAACTTGATCAAATTCTTGCCAATTAATAGTGTTGCAGTCAGCCAATGACAGTAATGACGTTTGCTGGCCATTGGCTTGCATACGTTGCGCAATACGCTGACATATCTTTAATGTTTGGCCATCATGAGTAGAGTAAATTAAAGCAATCGTCGACATTAGTTTTTCCAAAATACAGGTGTAAATAAGACTAGTAAGGTGAATATTTCTAAGCGTCCGAACAACATGGCAATAACCAAAATCCATTTTGCCGCATCATTAATATCACCGTAATGGGCAGCGACTTCGCCAAGTCCAGGGCCAAGATTGTTTAGCGCAGCAGCGGTGGCACTAAACGCGGTAATATCATCAAGACCTGTGAACAATAGCGCCAACATACAAATAACAAATACTAATGCATAGGCTGCAAAGAATCCCCACACCGCATCGACAACTCTATCTGGTAAAGCCTTATTGCCGAGACGAATAGCATAAACAGCGCGTGGATGAACCAATCGCTTAAGCTCTCGTGCGCCTTGCAAAAATAGTAATACAACACGAATAACCTTCATGCCGCCGCCAGTTGAGCCAGCACACCCGCCAACAAAGGAAGCAAAAATTAACAATAAAGGTAAGAACAGCGGCCAACCACTAAAGCTTTGTGTGCCAAATCCAGCCGTTGTGGAAACAGATACCGCTTGAAACAAAGCGTGATCAAAGGCTTCGTCTACTGAATTATAAATGTTTTCACGATACAGAACGCTAAAGACAATAACGACAAGGGCTAATTGGAATAAGAAAAACAACCGCATTTCCGGATCTTTAAAATAAGAACGGAGCATTTGTTTAGGACGAATAATCGCCGCGTAATGTAAGCTAAAATTAATCGCTGATATCAATAAAAATATTACACAAATCAAATTGATAAGTGATGAGTCAAAATAACCAATACTGGCATCATGCGTTGAAAAACCACCGATTGCTATCGTAGAGAAGCTGTGACAAATAGCATCAAAAGGTGTCATACCGGCAGCCCAATAAGCCAAGCTACACAAGGTTGTTAACGCCAAATAGATATACCATAACGCCTTAGCTGTTTCGGCAATTCGCGGTGTCATCTTAGAATCTTTGACAGGCCCTGGCGTCTCAGCGCGGTATAGCTGCATTCCACCAACACCAAGCATCGGCAGTACAGCAACAGCGAGTACGATTATCCCCATTCCACCTAACCACTGCAGTAAATGTCGATAAAACAGTATTGCTTTAGGTAAGTTATCAAGTCCAGTAATAACCGTTGCACCAGTGGTTGTCAGAGCAGAAAAAGATTCAAATACGCTGTCCGTCAAGCTCATATCGGGTTTATCAGATAGGACGAATGGAACAGCACCTACACTGCCAAGCGCCAACCAAAACATCACTACCACCACAAAACCGTCACGTACTTTTAAGTCACGCTTATGCTCTCGATTTGGATACCAACAAAACAAACCGATAATGACACACACTATGAATGATTGAACGAAGGCAACACCGCCACCATCGTCATACAACGCTGCTATTAATGCAGGTATAAGCAAGGTCGTGCTAAAAATGGTAATTAATAAACCAAGAATTCGAATCAAAGAGCGTGTTTGCATAAGTTCGAGGGTGTCATGTTATTTAAGTAAGGGATATAAGCGCTAATGTATCATAGCTTAGATATGAAAAATATCGCTTTGTCTTTCATCAAGTTTTAATGGCCATTTAAACTAATCATCATAAAAACATCAGCTTTTACACATAGAAAAATCAATCTATTAGCAGTTCAATTCGCTTAAATTAAAAATATCTTCATTTAAAAGGAATCACTATGTTTTTAAGTACAAGCAAAGCCCTAATATTTTCACTATTACTGGGGATAAGCGTATTTTCTCAAGCGAACGAACAGAAGACTCACCACATTGATATCAAGAGTCAATTTACCAAGCAGCCACTTTCAATATCGATAACCTTACCCACCAACTTTACAGAGAATGACGACCAACGTTATGTTGCGCTTTATACAACCGCTGGTGATAGGCGTTTAAAGTCTATGGTTGAACAAATAAACTGGATGAGCCATGTCAGCTTTGGTCCAATACCTCCACTTATTATCGTTCAATTACCTTACATTGCCGCGCCAAATGAACAACAAGGTAAAGATGTTCAAGCATCAGGGCTCAATACAAAATTAACCATAAAAATATTAGAGCGCGAAATATTGCCTCAAATAGCGCAACGATATCCAATATTGCCATTTAGTATTTTGGAAGGCTATTCAACCAATGCGAACTTACCGTTAAATATTTTGGCGGATGCTCCCCACTTGTTTAATGCCTACATTAGTATTAATCCAGCTTGGGGACTAGACAAAAGTAATCTCATGACTCGCATAAAGCGACAATTGACCAGTGACCAGTTAAAATTTCGCTCGGCGTATATTTCACTGGGCAGCTTCTCTCAGAATCACAGTGCGTTTGAAGAGCTTTTAACATTTACCCACCAAATCAAATCTAAACTGGCTCTGCATCTCGATAACCAAAGCGACATTAATTATTACACGGCCCCGATGTCGTTATTGCCAAAGGCTCTAGAGCAAGTGTTTGCAGATCGTAATCCTAAGGATTTGTCATCACTAGCAAAGGGAGGAGTTTTCGCAGTTAATCAATACTATAAAGCGTTAACAAAAAAATACGGCTATGCGCTGTCACCAATTAACACGCTTCATGATTTAAGCGATTATTATGGCCAGCACGATCAGTTGACATCACAGATAGAGATACTCGAACACATTCTTAAATTAAAGCCAGACAACATTTATTATCGAACTATTTTGGCTAATGTTCATTTAAAAAATAACCAATCAGCTTCTTACAAAAAGGTCATTACTAACGCTCTAAATCTCGCAAAAGCACAAAACAATCAAGAAGCAATTGATTACATCCAACGGATCATTGATAGAAACTAATCAATAAACGCAAAGTTTCTTACTTTACGTTTAAACGCATCACTGAGGTAACGACCTTGCTGAGGATCTATATCGGTCATCAGTAAGGTGTTCTCATCATAATATCCAACTTTTTCCAGGCCAAGATCAGCCATGGATAAACGCCAAATGTTCTGTTGTTTATCTTGAAAATACAAGCTGTGATCAGCACGATAGAAAAAACGCCATTGCAGTTTCATTGATTGATTTTGCTCAATATCACTCACATCAATTTCATTGTTATTAACCTGCAATGTTTTCAAATAACCATCTTGAGAGCTGATGACGTATTGGCCATAACCGGTACGTTGCGCCCACTGAGTCTCAATATTTATTGTCGATGTCACGTCTTCTAAGACTAAGTCATATTCAACGAGCGCGCGGTGCCCATTAATAACGACATCTAACAGCGTTTTAGCGCTTTGATTGTCAATAAACCACTGATAAATACTATGCACTTCAAATGACGCCGCTAGCGTTCGAGCTGACTCACCGATCTTTTGTATCCACAGTTGACCATGACTAACATAAATAATGGTTAGACCATCACCAGACCAGACATACGAAGAGACATCATATTGACTGTCAGTCAGTTGCATGTTGGTTGTTTCTTTCTTAAGCCATATCTGTTTATTGCCACTACGTGACGACAACACGCTTACAGAGGGGTGTTGCGGTCTAAAACTACCAGAAGAATCGGCATAGATAGAACGAGCAACATTTTCGTATTTAGCATTTGAACTATCGCCATCTAATTGTGCTTGATGAACATCCCAATCTTCGCGTCCCAGCTCAACAATCAATCGGTCATCATAATGTAAAACTGCAAACAAGGCGTCACGACTAGGCATCATTAATGAATGCGCGCTTCCATCGACTCGAAAGAATTTAAGTGACTGCGTAGCAGCTATCGCGAATTCATTGACTGACAGCCAACGAATTGCTGAGTCTGCAACTGCATCTTCAACATCCCATTGCTGCAATACTTCAAGACTATTATTTGCGAGTAATACCAAACTGACTTGGAACTTCCCTTGTTGATGACTGAGAATAGCCAGTTGTTTAGTGTCTCTTGCAACCGCTAATTTAATCAAATCACCAAGTTGATGATTGATATTCGTAATCGTGCCATTAAGTAGATTGTGTAATTGCAAACTATTAATACCATCACCATAACGATGAAGCGTTAACAACTTGTCTTGGCCAAATGATTGAGGCTGATGGTAAAAGCCTTGAACACAAGGTATCACTGTTTTCAACACGCTCGATTTAATAACACTGGCTTTATGTTCGCCTAAAGAAAGGGACAATTTAGCTATTTCACTACACTTAATGTCATCAGTGATTGATAAACGACTAACGTACAGCGCATCCCTTTCAAAACTAACCGCCAACTCACCATTTAACCAAAGGTTGTCTGACAAAATTGCTGTATGACCATCGTTAAGGTGTTTAGACACAATTCGTTGATGTTGTGGTAAATCGCCTTCAATAAAAATGATGTTGCCATCAACAACGACACCGCCAAATTGTGGCGCATCGTCACTCGTTATCATCGATACTTGCTGAACACTTATTGGTAAACTTGATAACCCTTTATCACTGGGCGGCCATAACAAGCCACTCGCCAATGCAACAGCAGCAAAAAACAGCAATGAATAGAGCTTAAATGAGCGATTAGTCACTACACGCTCACTAGCAGATAGTGAAACATGAGCCACTAAACTATAACCCAACTTAGGATGTGTTTTGATGACCGCTTGTGTTTTTGCATCATCGTTAAATACTTTACGTAATCTGTCTCTTATACACATCTCCGAGCCCA
>CAJXRU010000146.1 GCA_913060565.1 uncultured Gammaproteobacteria bacterium
AACCATTTATGGGCTCAATGATTAGCGAAAAAGCAGCGCTTGGTATGGTTGCAGCACAAAAGATGTTAGTTGAGAAGGGCGCGAAAGTGTTAATCGAACTAACACACAAAGCAGGCACAGGTTTTGTAACGCCAGGTCTTGTTGATGTAACGTCATTTGCTCGTGAATTGCCAGATGAAGAGCACTTTGGTCCATTGCTACAAATCATTCGTTACAACGAGTTTGATGAAGCGATTGAATTAGCGAACAACACCAGCTTTGGTTTATCGGCAGGTTTGTTGGCTGATAGCCGCGATGATTACGAGTACTTTTTTGACCGTATTCGCGCAGGTATCGTTAATTGGAACAAGCAAATCACCGGCGCAAGCGGCGCGGCACCATTTGGTGGCGTTGGTGGTAGTGGTAATCATCGTGCTAGCGCTTACTATGCGGCTGATTACTGTGCTTACCCAGTTGCTTCTATGGAAGCCGATGAGGTTGTACTACCAGAAAACTTAACACCAGGTCTTAAATTCTAATTCTAATTCGGATTTAGGTGTTAAGTAAAAAAGGGAGCTTCGGCTCCCTTTTTTATATGTAAAACAAGCACATTTGCTAATGAGCCTCATTTCTACTAGGATTAGGGCGATTTTCATTGCAAGGAGCATGTAACATGAATCAACCACTTCCTATTGGTTCCATCTTTTCCGCAGCTTTAAAGCTACCACTTCAACACACTCGTAAACTTGTATTTCTGGGGCTTCCTTTACTCGGAATGTTGATGCTATTTGATTATTTTATGCCTGAAATCTTGAATTTTGATAGTGGAACATCGGAGTTAATTCTACAGGCTTGTATTGGTGCTTTAACTTGCCTTTCTTTAGTTATCGCAGTTGTCGGTTGCCACCGTCTCTTTCTAATAAAAGATAATAAAAAGCCATTATTTTGGAGTGGCAATGAGTTTAGCTACCTAATTTGGTGGATTCTCATGACCATATATATGGTGCTGATAATGTTGCCATTTGTATTCCTGCTTATACCATTGACAGGGTTTCTAGAGTCATCTTATTCAGGACTGATTGAAGTTGTTATTGTGGTTCTTAATATCCCTTTATATTACCTTATTTCACGCTGGTCATTATTATTGCCAGCAGTAGCTACAGGTAAACGCGATGTAAACATTCCGTGGTCTTGGCGTTTATCAAAAGACAATGCATGGCGATTAACGCTGTTGATCGGCCTATTCCCATTTACAAAAGAGATGGTATTCGCTTTTGTACCCGAGACGGAGTCTTTGCTATTTAGTTTTGCGGATAACTTATTATGGTTGGTTATTGGTGTGGTTGAAGTCGGTTTACTCTCGTTAAGCTATGAATTCTTAATCAAGAATCAACAACAGGAACCAGAGACACATAATGTCGACGTAGCGGAGCCTGAGCAGGCATAATCAATATGCATTTTAGTAAGGGAGCCTCAGCTCCCTTTTCTTATTTTACAGCCCTAATTTTTTACGTAGTTTACGATGCTTGTTATTGTGCTGTGCCCAATACTTTTCTTTGATGGTTGAAATCAACGTTGCGCTTGATGTTAACACCTTGGCGTTGGCATCAAAACCACTCTTATAAGTGTCTTTCCAGCCTTGAATGGCATAAGGGAATTCATTGTTAAAAGTTATCGCTAATGTTCTATTTAATGCGGGGTAAGCGATAGAATAAGTCGATGTTTGTGCGGCTTTAACTAAGGTAAGCTTAGCGGCATACGCTTTGGTCTCAATGTGTAATAAGCGGCTGTATTCCATCGATGGAATAACTTGATGATCACCTTGTGGTAGGTTTGCAGGATCTAAGCGAATTTTCGTCCATAATTCATCTTCTAGCGTTGCTTGCTTTAGTGAAAAGGCTTTGTCTGCTTCACCTTCAAAATATGAATGTGACTGTATTTCAAATAGTCCTCGATTATTGAGCTGCGAATAAGCATTGCCGCACCATTCTTGAGTCGTATTGGTTACCTTTATTGCATGGCCTTCATTATTGATAGGAGAGAAGGTGCTAGTCATGATGGTGTAAGGGTAAATTCCAGTTAGAAATGACTTATGCTTGTTGAGTTTTAATACTCCAATATTGCTATCTTTTATTGAATCAGCTTTAACTTGAACCTTTGGCAAAAACTGCTCTGACACGTAGATTAAAACTGCCTTACCTTCGTTGAGTTCTCCGTAACGAGCCTGCTGTAATTTATAAGACGATAATTCAGCATTACCCGCATACCAATAATCTTTAAATTCTTGATTAATATGTGTGGTAGCACCAAAACTATGCGCGCTTACACAAACGAGAAGAGCAGCGATTGAGCGAGTGATATTTGTTATTTTCATGAGAATATTCCGCAGTTAATTTTGAAGGTATTAGTGCTTAAAGACCGTGGTTATGAAGAATAATTACATAGATGAGTTAAATTCAGGAATGGAAATTGGTGGTTCAAAATCTAAAAAGGGAGCCTCAGCTCCCTTTTTAATCATTAGATAAACACCTAAGCGTTATTTAGAATCTGAATTCAGGTTGCCTGACCAAATATCTTGGTAAATAGTTGATTCGCTTTTAGACGCTTTCTTAGCTCTCTTCTTTTTGCCAGAACCTGCTGGCGGTACAACGGGTTTGTTGACGCTAAAATCCGGGTCGATAAGTGATTCGTCAATTTCAAACCCAGCGATTTCTTCACGTTCTAATCTGAATTTATTCTTCTTCTCGATGATTTTAAAATGGTGGTAATCTTCATAATCGATTAGCGATAACGCCAAGCCGATTTCACCAGCACGGCCACTACGACCAATGCGATGCATGTAATCAGCTGGGCTTCTCGGTAAATCAAAGTTAAATACTACAGGCAGCTTTTCAATGTCCAAGCCACGAGCCGCAATATCGGTGGCAATTAATACTTCAATTTCGCCATCTTTAAATGCTTGTAACACACGATTACGCGCGCCTTGTCCTTGATCGCCATGGAACACCTCAGCAGTGATGTCGTGTTTAGCCAGTTTAGAAGCGAGATGAGCACAACCGCTTTTCGAATTAACGAATACCAATACTTGTCGCCATTGATTTTCTTTAATCAAATGCGCCAGTGATACGGTTTTCTGACCTTTATTAACGGTAAAAACACGCTGAACTAAGGTACTGGCATCAGCACTCTGTACTTGTACTTCAACGGGATCGTTGAGTAACTCAGTGGTTAAGGCTTTTACTTGTTCTGGAAAGGTTGCCGAAAATAACAATGTTTGCTTCTGCTTAGGCATCATCGCCAACAAAGCAGAAATCTCTTCGGTGAATCCTAGGCTCAACATGCGATCAGCTTCATCAAGTACTAGGGTTTTTACGTGGTCAAGCTTAATGGCATTGCTTGATATCAAATCGAGTAATCGACCCGGTGTTGCCACCAGAATATCGGTGCCGCCACGCAGTGCCAACATTTGTTTATTTGTTGAAACGCCACCAAACACTGCAACGGTTTTTACTGCGCCGTTTAAATGAGCCGCGTAAGAGCGAATGCTGTCAGCAACTTGGGTTGCTAACTCACGAGTCGGCACTAGCACTAGCCCTGCAACATAGTTACCTTTGTTATTGGAACTAGCTTTGCCTGAGGACTTCTCATTGAACAATTGCTGTAGCAAAGGCAGGGCGAAGGTCGCGGTTTTACCCGAGCCAGTATTGGCGCCTGCAATGAGATCACGACCCGCCAAAATACTTGGAATGGTTTGCGCTTGAATTGGCGTTGGCTGCTGATATTGCAAATCAGTTAAACGCGCTAGCAAAGGCGTAATGAGTCCAAGCTCGTTAAAGCTGCTTGGTGATGTGGCGGTATTATTGTCGATAGTCATGAATAATCGAGGCTCAAAGCAAAAGTAATGGCGCTATTTTACCGCATTTATGCCTGTGAGAGTGAGCTGAATTTAGGTTGATTAATACGAGAGAGTAAATGTGTGTGTTTAGCCTCGTTTTATAAACTAATGATGATGGTTTTCTTAGCCTGTATGTCACTAAATTAAATGACTGTCCTTTATTTTGTTTTCTTATTTGGGAATATCAAATTGTGGCGCTAAAACAACAAATCCTTCTGTAACTTCATTTCTTAGTTTAGATAACTCTCGGCTTTCTTCGGATTCATAAAAGCTTTTTGCTAGTTCTTTACTTTCAAACTTGTAAACAACGATATGCGAATATGGAGAAGAGCCATCTAAAAAGTCTGCATAATTGGCAATGACTAATTCACCACCATATTTTTTAACTATTGGCAATGATAAAGGGCCTAGCAGTTCGATTCTTTCTTTATCGATAATATTGTAATGGTAAATAATATAGCAGCTCATTGTAGATCTCTTTTACAGCTAACGAGGCTGTAGAATTAATCATTCTCAGCCTAAATTTATAATATAGGAAGACAATAGTTGAGTTAGCTCTGACTTTCAATAGTTAAGTAATTGATTAAGGGTAATTTTTATTTAAGGCGTATTTACCACATGTTGGACGTTTAAATGCATTTAGATGATGGGAATTCAGGACAGGCAATAATATCTCATTGAGCTTAAACTCATAGACTTCATACAAGCATGTTTTACAGACATAGAAATTACCTCGTAGGCTCTTGAAATCTATTTTATTAGCGGTCATGGTGAGTATGCTAATTGAAATAGGATGTGGCGCGTGAAATTAGAACGAATCGCTGCTTCAGCGTTTGCTGATAATGATGAAATGAATTAAGTAAAACAATTTGAGTTAAGGTTAGCCGACGCCCTTGCACCAACTTCGACCGTGACGGTGAGCGTAATTCCGCAATTGCATTTCACTGCCTGCGAAACTGCCGTATTGACGCCTAAAATCTCTGACGGCCAGTTGCCAATCATCACTATCAATGCCCAATGTTTGTAAAATCGCGGGTTCACTGTCATCAATAAAGCCTGTTTTCTTGGGATCTATATGCCGTCCACTCCAGTCAACTAATTCAAAATAGTCGCTATAGTTCAGGGGAATGGCGTTGTTATTTGTAACAGGAGAAAATGGTAGTAAAGCCCGCGGCTGGCTTGGTATGTGATAATCAGTATTCGGCTTTGCTTGTTGTCGTTGATGGGATTTAAACTGTTTGAGGCGCTCTTGGATTGACGTAAAGTTGCTACCCATAATACTACTGGCAATGCCCGCTCTTATTGGGTTTAAATCAACATACGCCATACAGCTTAATAGTGCAGTTTCATCCAGTAATGCTTGAGATTTAAACCTTCCTTCCCAGAACTTTCCTGTGCAATTATCTTCCTTATTAGCCTCTCTTGAAATATGTTCATTAAGGCATTTCATAAACCATGATATGTCATATAGCCGTTCACGCCAGCATTGAACATACTCTTCAACTCTGGCTAATCTAACTGCATTCATATTTCGATTCGCTAAATAATCATCCACGATCGGATGACCAGAATACAAGCGATACCAACGCTCAATCACTTCATCCATTGTCAACACATCAGCAGTCACTTTATCGACTTGTAGCACTAGATGGTAATGATTACTCATAATGGCGTAAGCCGCTATATTAATTGAAAATATTGATGAGAGGTGTTTAATTCTATCCACCAGCCATTGTCGTCGGTGGTCGTAATTACGTTGGGTATACGGGTCATCACCACATAAGAAACTGCGCCTTACACAGCGATTAATTACGTGATAATACGAAGTGGCTGATAAGTCAATTAACTGGTGACGGGCTCTGGTCATAAAAACTCCTACTACGCTTGTTTTTAACTTAAGAAAGCATAGTAGGGCCGATTGAATTATCAATAATCAACGAGAAATTTTTGCCTGTCCTCGATCTTCTAGTAAGTTTGAAAAATGGGGAATGCGGTGAGTGATAAATTGATGTTGAAAAAGCGCTATCATTGAGAGCATGTATATATCAGTTCAGACCAAACTCGCAAATACTAACGGCTGCCATAATGGCTAAAACTCTAAAATAGTATTTGTACAGCTATCGCAACACAAAAGTCTGGCTAATACTTTGATAGCGAGATATTAGCCATGTGGTATCCTCTGCTTGTTAGATTATGCAGCGGCCAACTTACCTATAATATTGCTGTAATAACTATCTTCAAGGTGTCCTTCTCTTTTTTGGTATCGATCCAACATTGCAGTCACCATCAAATCCTTTGGTAGTGATTTTTGTTTTTCTAAACTTCCAACTATATATGTAATATTTGCAAGGGCTAGGGCTTCTCGTAGTTTTCCATAACAGTAACGAATCCCGCAATAACCATTTCCTACTCCATTTAAGCTAATTGGTTTAACCAGCGATGATTTTCGTTGATGTAAAAGGTTTCTAATTTGATCTATTTTTAATTTTGGTTCAGATTTTCCATTAATAAATCTCTCACCATTACAGTCTGTAATAAACTTAGAACCAGCCTTCTTGAACATTAATTCTAACTTTAATAGTCGGCTTGCGTACCAATTAAAATAACGATAAGACTCATCTATGATGCTGATATAGTTGTCGGGAAGTTTTGCTGAAAATATTAATGACTCGATTTGTTCCTTAACAAGTTGTGGGTGATATACGTCATTTTCCCAGCTGTACCCTCTCGTGTATAAAATACATGGCGAAGTGAATTTAGCCCCAAAAATATCATCTAGGTCGGAGTCTAAAGCCACAGCAATATTGTTAATTGAATTTGACTCTAAAAGCTCACATATAGCTTTCGAAGAAGTTTTTGAACCTAAAGCTCTAAATTCAACTGTTTTTCTAAAGTTATGTTTAGAAAATACCCCACTCCAGAACTTGATGTCTACGGATCTATCATTAAACTTCCCTGCAAGAACGTCCTCATATGAGTAAGAATCTTCACCCCCTTCAGTAAAAACAATTAAATCTACACCATGAAATAAAGCTAAGTTTGAAAGGCCAGAATTTGTTCTAGTAAATGACATTAAAACAATTTCTCCATATCAAAAACTTTATTGCCAAATCGACTTACTACATCTGGCGAGTGCGTAGCAAAAATAATTTGTGCACTTGGATTTAAAGCCAATAAGTTGTCAACAAGACTCTCCTGCCATTTCACATGCAAAGACAACTCAGGTTCATCAGCTATATAAATACTCTGACTATTTTGTTGAAGTAAGGCTTCACCTAATATTATAAGTAATTGCTTTTCGCCTGAAGATAGTAACTTTATTGGTAAATGCTTCCCGGATTGGGTTGTAATCCTTAACTCATTGCGGTCATCAATGACAAAGGTTTTTCTCTGCATCATGTCATTGACAATTTTTAAGAATGTTTCTTTAGGCTCAAATATTTTTTTTCTTTTTTCAATTAATTCTTTCCAGTCAACGATGATGTGATCAATTCTATCGTTAAGTACGACAGCAGCAACATCAATATTTGATAACCCATCATTATCGCTTATTTTTTTTGACGCTTTTTTAAGAGTGGTAAAATGATTATCTACTCTTGTACTGTATTTTTTTTCATCCAAATTAAATTGAGAAAAAATAGCGTTTAAAGCTTCTTTCTCATTATCCAAATCTAGCTCTGCATCTCTTTGGAATAAACTTTTTTGGTGATTCTTCCCTACAAGCATTGATAAAAAGATTGTTTCTTGAAATTTCTCAAGAAGACCTGAATTTTTCCTTCCTAAAGTGGAAAAAAATCTTACAAGCCTATTCGATAATTCATCTAATTTACGGTCTACTGTAGATTCAAAAGATTTTCTTTCTTTATCTTCAATAGGGGATGCGCGGTGAACAGATAGCCAACTTACTTCTGTTATTTGTTGCAAGTGCTCTATAATTGATTTCCCGTGCCTTCGTCTCATTTCTCTAGTGACCATATGGCGTGGAACATCTCTAAAAAACATATGCTCTTCATATTCATCTAATGAATAAATTTCAGGCTTTTCACCTGCACTATTTTTAATTCGATATTCAATTCCTCTGAATGGTGTGTCCTTATGATCTTTTTTGACAACCATCACTTCTGGTTTTTTTCTACCATTAGATTCTCTTAATGATATTGTTATTTGATCGAATTCTATTGTATCTAATATAGAAAAATCAGCCTTTAGTGCCGCTACAATTAAATTAATTACAGTAGTTTTTCCAGAACCATTAATTCCTATTAGGAAGTTAACATCTTCATTAAAGCTAAATTCAAGGGCTCTATCCCCCCAAAATCCTTTTATACTAACTTTATCTATAAAGTTCATTTTATATCTCAATAGTTAAATAATTTAACGCCGCAAAGAAAGCTAGCGTTAGCGGGTATTGCCCACTATTTTTGTGGACGATTTTAAATCACCTTTTAATGTGACTGTGTATCGCACACGGCTTGCCGAGTGCTCAAGTGCAGTGATTTTGCTTACAAAGCAAAACCTTTATCTATATTACGGGCATCTTTCTTATTAAAAATTCCATGCCTGCATGGATTTTATCAAGACGCTCTAAAAGGTTAAGGAATCCTTAGTAGGTTCAAATCGTTTCTCTAGGATTAGCTATCACTGTATCTGGATAGATCTGCGATATATCCCAGTCTTATTCATTGCAATAAAACTGAGGCCTATACCCCGTAAACACTGTAATATTTATTGGTTAATAAATGCCGACGTTAAGTGTCAATTTACTTGCACTTTGTATTAAATACAATAGTTTATAAGTTTCATTAGAGGCTTTAATGAGTAAAATCAAAAAAGAACAATGCAAATGCCACAACTTTGGTATTGCTATTCAATTGACCTAATGAACAGGCTTATCACCGTTTCAACTTCGTCGCCAAAATCACCGATGAATTGGTCCGTTCCACCCCTTCTAAATTACCAATTTCTTCCAGCACTGTATTTAACTTATTAAGGGACTGCGCCTGCACGACGGCAATGAGATCGTATTCGCCGCTGATGACGTGTAAATCGACTATTTGTGGGATGCGTTGTAATTCAAGATTGGTTTTTGAGACTAGCTTGGGACTTTCTTTGATCAGCACGTGAGCAGAAACAATGTCGTCGAGGTATTCGCTGCCGTAGTCGACGCTATAACCTCGGATAATACCGCTTTGTTCAAGTTTGGTGATGCGGTTTTGTACCGTCGAACGTGACAAATGCAAGGCACGGGCGAGATCTGAAACACTGGCGCGGGCGTTTTCTCGAAGCAAGGCTAATAGCTCTTCATCTTTCTTGTTTATCATAATGACGATCTATTTGGTTAAATTGATAGGTAATGTGGTTAAAAGTATCATATCGACACTACAAATTGAATGATTGGCACGACATAATATTAGGAATGTCTGCATTAATGCTGTGTGCTGCTAAATAAGCGCACCTAAATGCATGGCCAATTATTAGTATTAAGAAAGTAGGAAAACAATTATGACAGTAACAAGAGCATTATTTGACGAAGTAATGGTACCTAACTACGCACCATCAAGCATCATTCCAGTACGTGGTGAAG
>CAJXRU010000147.1 GCA_913060565.1 uncultured Gammaproteobacteria bacterium
GGCAGCGTCAGATGTGTATAAGAGACAGGCGCGATACTATTTATCAAGCGCGATATTTGTCATTTTTGACACCAGCCAGCCAAAAAATATTCAACAAAATCGAAAACAAATCGTTTTAAAGTCAATAAAAAAGCCGCTGACGAATTAACGTAAGCGGCTTGTTCGTCTGCAATTATAAAAATTACTGACCTTTAACTTCCGATAGACCATTGTATGGTGCATTGCTACCTAAAGCTTCTTCAATACGAAGCAGTTGGTTGTACTTAGCAATACGGTCACTACGGCTTAATGAACCCGTCTTGATTTGACCAGCAGCAGTACCAACGGCTAAATCAGCAATAAAGGCATCTTCTGTTTCGCCAGAGCGGTGAGAGATAACAACAGTGAAGCCAGCATCTTTTGCCATCTTAATTGCTTCAAGTGTTTCAGTTAAGCTACCGATTTGGTTGTACTTGATTAAGATTGAGTTACCGATGTTGTTTTCGATACCACGGCTTAAAATCTTAGTGTTCGTTACGAATAAATCGTCACCGACCAATTGTACTTTATCGCCAAGTTTAGCCGTTAAGCTCGCCCAGCCATCCCAGTCGCTTTCATCAAGACCATCTTCGATAGAAACAATTGGATATTGCTCAGATAAATCTTTTAGGTAATCACCAAACTCATCAGCGTTAAATACTTTGTTATCGCCTTTTAGGTTGTATTTACCATCTTCATAGAACTCAGAGGCCGCACAATCAAGTGCTAACGTAATGTCTGTGCCTAGCTCATAACCAGCATTAGCAACGGCTTCTTTGATAACGCTAAGTGCTTCAGCATTTGAACCTAGGTTAGGCGCAAAACCACCTTCGTCACCAACAGCGGTGTTGTAACCTTTGCTTGATAATACTTTCTTTAAGCTATGGAATACTTCAGCGCCCATACGTAGGCCTTCAGTAAATGTTTTAGCGCCGACAGGTTGTACCATGAATTCTTGGATATCAACGTTGTTATCAGCGTGCTCACCACCGTTGATGATGTTCATCATTGGTAATGGCATTGAATATTGACCCGCAGTACCATTCATTTCACTGATGTGTTGGTAAAGTGGAATACGTTTGTCAGAAGCAGCTGCACGCGCTGCTGCTAAAGAAACGGCTAAGATAGCGTTTGCGCCAAAAGTTGCTTTGTTTTCTGTACCATCTAAGTCGATCATGATGTTATCAAGCTTAACTTGCTCGTCAGCATCAATACCGATTAGAGCATCTTGAATTGGACCATTTACCGCAGCAACGGCTTTTAATACACCTTTACCAAGGTAGCGACTTTTGTCGCCGTCACGTAATTCTAATGCTTCACGAGAACCAGTTGACGCGCCTGAAGGTGCACAACACATACCACTAGCGCCTGATTCTAAATGAACTTCAGCTTCTACTGTTGGGTTACCACGTGAATCCATGATTTCACGGCCGATTACTTTAACTATTTTTGACATTTTCCATTCTCTTTAAAGATATAAAAATAAAGTGTTTATGTTGCCTTTATTAGAGGCTAAAGCGTATTGAAATACAAGCTGAAAGAGTTACTAGTTTTCTTTCAAATATCGCGCTATTCAATACACAAAAGATAATAAAAAAGCCGCTCAAACGGCGGCTAATTATCAGAAGTTATTAATCATTTTTTGGTTGCATAGACGCGGCTACGAAACCTTCAAACAATGGGTGACCATCGCGTGGGGTCGACGTAAACTCAGGGTGGAACTGCCCTGCAACGAACCAGCGATGTTCTTTAATCTCAATGATTTCTACCAGTTTCTTGTCTTGTGACAAGCCTGTGAACGATAGGCCTGCGGCTTTCAATTGCTCTACGTAATTGTTGTTTACTTCATAACGGTGACGATGACGTTCCATACATGTGCTTGAGTTATATAACTCGGCCACTTTCGAACCATCTTCCAAATGACATAATTGCGCGCCAACACGCATGGTGCCACCAAGATCAGAGCTCTCATTACGTTGTTCTACTTTACCATCTTCATCTAACCATTCAGTAATCAAACCAACTACTGGGAATTGTGACTCAGCATTAAACTCGGTTGAATGAGCACCGTCCATGTTTGCAACATTACGTGCAAACTCAATCAACGCGACTTGCATGCCTAAACAAATACCGAAATACGGCACATCGTTTTCACGTGCAAATTTTGCAGCAAGAATTTTACCTTCAACACCGCGCTCGCCAAAGCCACCTGGTACTAAAATACCATCCATATCATTTAATATGTCAGTACCTTTAGATTCAATATCTTGTGAATCAACGTAGTTAATTTTTACGTTAACGCCGTTTTTAAGGCCAGCATGCTTAAGCGCTTCGTTTACTGATTTGTAGGCATCAGGTAACTGAGTGTATTTACCAACCATTGCAATATTTACGGTACCAGTAGCGTTAGCTTCTTCGTAAACAACTTGTTCCCACTCTTTTAAATCAGCTTCTGGACAATCAATACCAAAACGCTCAGTCACATATTTATCTAAGCCTTGTGCTTTAAGTAGTGCTGGGATTTTATAAATGCTGTCCATATCAGGTAATGAAATAACGGCTTTCTCATTAACGTTAGTAAATAAAGAAATTTTACCCTTCTCACCCGCAGGAATACCAATTTCAGAACGACAAACAAGAATGTCAGGCTGTACGCCAATTGAACGCAACTCTTTAACTGAGTGTTGCGTTGGCTTAGTTTTCACTTCACCTGATGCTTTTAGATAAGGAACTAATGTTAAATGCATGAACATCGCGTGATCACGACCAACTTCAACACCTAGCTGACGAATAGCTTCAATGAACGGTTGTGACTCGATATCACCTACGGTACCGCCAAGTTCAACAATAGCGATATCTGCGCCTTTACAGCCAGCAACAATGCGGTCTTTCATGGCATTAGTAATATGAGGAATAACTTGAATTGTAGCGCCAAGGTAATCACCACGACGTTCTTTACGTAATACTTCCTCGTAAACACGACCCGTTGTAAAGTTATTACCTTTAGTCATCTTGGTACGAATAAAGCGTTCGTAGTGACCTAAGTCTAAATCAGTTTCAGCGCCATCTTCGGTAACAAATACTTCACCGTGTTGAATCGGGCTCATTGTGCCTGGGTCAACATTGATATAAGGGTCTAGTTTCATCATTGTTACTTTTAGACCGCGTGCTTCTAAAATGGCTGCTAGTGAAGCTGCCGCAATGCCTTTACCAAGTGAAGATACGACTCCACCCGTCACAAAAATATATTTCGTTGTCATGCTGAACCTGAGTTAATAGAATTGAAATTGTAACAACGCCAAAGGCTTACCTTATTTGAATAATAACGTAAGAAATACCAAGTTGGGGTTGTGTACTGGACGGGACGATATAGTATCAAAATAAGGTCTAGCCGACAATTTAAATCTGCCTAGAAACAACAATATTTTATCTACGGTTTTTCATGCAGGCTTTCGCATATTGCCAGCCAGCTTCCATTTGCTCATCAGTTGCATCTTCCATTGTTAGCCCCTGCTCACAAATGTAATGTTGAACATCAAGATATCGCATTTCGAATTTATCAGTCGCCTGTTGCAATAACTCGTTGGGACACGCGTTTTGATGACGCACAACATTAACAACAGCGAATAACAAATCACCGAGCTCCTCGTTAATTTTACGACGGTCTTGATGTGATTCATTTAGCTCGTCAAACACCTCATCAACTTCTTCTCGTACTTTTTCAAGTGCACCATGCCAACTAGGCCAATCAAAGCCAGTTTTCGCCACTTGCTGCTGCACCGTTAACGCACGCGTTAGTTGATTGATTGCCTTTACGTTATTTTTATCATCACTCATTAATTTTTCACTATGAATTGGCTGTGCTTCGTTGTTATATTATCGCCTTAACGACCTATTATTCCTAATATTATAAAAAGAGTTCGCATGAAAAATAAAATCAAAAATCCCATGCTATTGACTGCCCTAGTTAGCTGTTCTCTCATAACAAGCCATGTACTAGCCAGTGACAACATCGCTAAGAAACAACTAAGCCCCGGTGAAATTGTTAAGCAAGCACCCGCAGAACATTGGCAAGCAATTGATCCCAACAATACCCTTTATATTGAATTAGACAGTGGCCGAGTCATCGTCGAACTCAATCCTTTACTGGCCCCTTATCACGCTGAGCAATTTCGTAAACTCGCTAAAGAAGACTTTTATAACGGACTAAATTTTTATCGCTTTGTTGAAAACTTTGTTGCTCAAGGTGGCGATATGCTAGAAAAACGTGACGTAAAAACGGCGCAAAAGACCATAAAATCTGAACGTATTCATCACGCTAAAGCGTCACTCCCTGTTACCTATTTAAAATCAGGTGACGGTTATGCAAAGGATACTGGATTTCTTAATGGATTTGCCATTGGCGCTAACAAAGCAGAAAATCAATATTGGCAAACTCATTGTCCAGGAGCTTTTGCCATGGCGCGTAGCAACGATCCTCACAGCGGCGGCACAGAATTTTACATCGCTATTGGTCAAGCGCCGCGATACCTTGATAAAAACCTCACCGTTTTTGGGCAAGTTCGCCAAGGCATTGAACATATCAATACATTAAAACGCCGCCCAGTAACGGATGAAAAATCAGGCACATTCGATAACACTATCAAAACAATCAGCCTTGCTAGTGAATTACCAGTTGATAAGCGTACGCCATTACTCAAGATGGATACATCATCATCAAGCTTTAAAGCGCTTATCCAATCACGCATGAACCGCCCCAATGAGTTTTTTATTGAGCGTCCAGACTATGTTGATGTGTGTGGGGTGACTGTGCCAGTCAAAGAAATAAAGTAAAGCGCAGACAATAAAAAAGCCCGTTACTTAATAGAACGGGCTTTAAAATAATGTAGGTTTAAGCGCATTTATAAAGAACTAAAGGCCACCTTAATGGCTAACCCAATAAGCACCACGCCCATTACCCAATCAAAATAATGCCCCATCGTTAAGAACTTATTACGCACCGCTGCTTTACTTAGCACCAAAGAAACAAAACAAAACCATGTCATTGTCGCCAGCGATAAATAAATAGCGTAAGTGCCTAACCATAAGCTAGGTGTATCATGAGACACAACCACGGAAAAAATAGATAAAAAGAACAACGTTGCCTTAGGGTTTAAAACATTAGTAATAAAACCAAGACTAAACGCCTTGCGCCCACTTTGCTCATCAGCTCTAACTTGTTGGTTAAATTGCTCTGGTTCACTTGCCTTAACGCGCAGCGATTTATAACCAATAAAGGCTAAATACGCAGCACAAGCGTACTTGAGTATGTCAAACAACAACGGTGAGTTTTTAATGAGCAAACCAATACCGACGGCACTATAGGCAACGTGAACCAAAATAGCACTGCCAATACCTATGCTGGTGATAATTGCGTTTCGTTTTCCATAACGAATACTTTGCTTAACGACGACAGCTAAATCTGGCCCGGGACTAGCCACAGCCAAAAAGTGAGCAGCGGCTAATATAATTAGTTGACTAAAAAACAACGAATTAAAAGATACAGCATCAAACATTACGACGACTTCCCAGTCTCTGCTTGTTGTTTTTCATGAGCAATCTGTTTTTGTTTGTGCAGCTCTAATCGTGTTTCAAGCAATTCACGACGCGCAAAGCGATGTTCAACGAACTCATACACATTAGTCGACAAGGCGAGCTTAAAATAATTAAGCGCCAACTCTGGTTGGCCATACATACGGGCGAAAACACCTAAGTAAAAATACGCTTCACACAAGCGTTCAGCCAGCTGAGTTGGGTTTTCAATATTGCGGCCTAAACCATTGATAAACTGAGCTTGTGAAATATTCATTAAGAACAAATCGATAATCTGCCTGCCCCACACGTTTGCTTTAATGCGTTCACGGCTCGCGCGTAATTGTTTTAAAGCGCCAGCTTTATCAAGCTTGTTTTGGGCTAAATAGCGCCAAATAACACGATAAGGGTCGGTTTTATCAAATTCATGAAACTTCGTTAAGTCTTCAATCGCTAACTTAGGTTTACCGCCATAATGAAGTGAAACACCACGATTGAGATAAACATACTGATGTTCAGGCGCTAACTCTATCGTTGCATCAAAGGCTTCATATGCTTTATCGAACTGACCAATTAGCGTGTAATGAACGCCAATGAAGTTATAAGCATCAGCCATTTGCGGATTGACGCGAAGCGCTCTATTAAAATCGATACGAGCAAGACTCGGCAAACCAAAACTGTCATATAACAAACCACGATCATAAAACCCTTTCGCACGTTGCTCGTTCGTCAGATCTTCTTTAGTCAAAAAATCAGAAATTCGCGCGAGTGCCACTTCCTTTTTAAAATCGATTGGCAGCGGCTCACTAATAATCAATTGCCCAAAAGGACTATTGGCTTGAGCAGGTTCTTGAACAGTTGAAGTGGGTGTTGATTGACAACCTGCAAGCCCAATAACAGCTAACAAAATGACCGATCGACTAAGTCTTGAAAACATTAAAAAAATTCCAAATAAAAATGTTGCTCTACTATGCCACAGCCCCGTAATGTTGGCTATGACTGAGTACGGTGATAGGAAAAATAGTACAGCTTCACTCTCATACTATACACACCAAGGACTATTAGTACTTAAATATGACAAATAGTTTCGTTGCCCAAAGAAAATTGTCTTATTTGAGTAGATCAAGTGAAACATTTCTATAATACCGACATCACGGATTAACAATACCGACCGTATCACGCGCTAGTGTAATTTGTTCACAGATCATGGGTAAGTTATCATTGGTAAGCCCACCAGGCAGGTGCTTAAGTTTATTTGTCGATATTAACGAGCGCTGCTCTGCGGTGCCATGAATAATTTGGTCAATCCAATCATTAAAATAAGAAATTCTAGAGTAAATCTCAGTGATGCCATATTTACCAGTGGATCCACCAATGAAACGAGAACTAACACCAAACAATTTAAATCCATTGTCAGTGATAAGAAAGGCAGGACCACCACTATCACCTCCACCGGATACTCCTTCCAGAGGCAGAGCTGTTTTACCTTGATCAAAAACAAACTCAAGAAGTGGCCCGTTAGCGCTGCTTATTTTATTTTGCGCAAGTCTAAGCACCCCTCTATTTTTAGCGTTATCTATGGTTTGTCCTGTTAAACCGTTGCCTGTTCCACCAATGCCTATAAACCAAATATCTTTCCCTAACTCATCTGCCATCTTATAACGTTGTGCTGGCACTACATCAAGCACTGGCTGTGCTAGTTCTACCAACGCGATATCATGGCTTTTACCTGGCGTATAATTAGAATTAACAAATACATTTTTAATGAGTTGAGGTTTATTACCAATTAACACAAATCGATTAGGTTCGATACAAAATGACGCATGCGCCGCAGTTACCACCCAACGCGAATCGATAAGAGTTCCGTGAGCACCATCAATATAAAATGTCGCCAATGGCGGGAAAGACTCAATAGTCGTCAAATATTGACTATCAACTTTATCATGACGAATAACAATTCCATGCGATGATAACGACGCAAAAAGACCTAACAAAAAAATATATTTCATAACTACTACCCACAAAGATTACACGCGTAATCCTAGTGGGTAAATTAATATAATGCAAGCATCATTTCCTCGTCGGATAAACTACAAAGTAACTTGCATTTTAAAATAGGAAACTTCTGCCTTATAAAATCGTTTGCCCATAGGCTTCATACCGAAACGTTGATAAAAACTCATTGCTGACTCACGAGCATCACACCAAAATATCTTCGTATTGATATTTTTAAGTTGCACTAGAATATGACTAATCATTGCAGATCCAATCCCCCGCCCTTGAAAAGGCTCACCGGTTGCAAACTTACGCAGGCGCGCTATATCACCGTCAATGTATATTGATGCAACACAGGCAATTTTATTATCTAGATATGCCCCAAAATGTAGTGCCTGCTCATCACCGTCAACTTGGCAAAATTCAGGAGGCTTTGTCGGCCATAACACCTGCTGACGAAGTGGTATTGTTTGTTGCCACGTTATATTGTTTATTTCCATAACAATTAGTATTTTCCTTATTTTTCAAAGAGCTCAGTAATGTGCCACATTTCACCAGATGGTCCCCATATATAGACAACCTTCCCCCAACGGTCAACCTTCACCGGCTCATACTTTATATTGAATCCATCGACGTTTTGAAGAGTAATCTGGGCATCTTCAATATTTGGTACAGATAATTGAAACATAAAATTACTGCCTTCAGATTCATATTCTTCTTGGTACAAAAAGAAGGTGCAGATACCATTACTAACAACAGCCATTGCATCGCTAACATCATCACAATTAAAACCTAATGCTTCAAAAAAAGACTTTGATAATTCAAAATCTTTAACGGGAATGAACGGGCGAATATCGTCTGCTTTGAAAAACTTTTCCTAGGCAATTATCAATGTCTAACTTCAATGAAATATCTTACAAGACATCGGAGTCTAATCTCTTTTATTGCATTAACAGTTCGAACTAAAATGAGATTTCACTTAGTTAGTTTCATCGATGCTACAAGCGGCGACAGGCTCTGCTATAGCATTTCCTTTGGAAATAAAGCAGTCATCTAATAACGTGCAATAACAATATTCAGTCTCAAGCTTCCAGCGTTCGTTATTCACTTTATTCCATAATTCGTCGCTAATACTATGCTTAAAAAACTGAAAGAACTTTCGCTCTGACTGAGATGGCACCACAACACCATTAATCGGACTAGATATAAAGCCACCGTCTTCCACCAAGTAACCATCTGCACTTGGCTTATCAAAATTTTTCCGATAGCTTTCATATTCACTATTACAACATGCTTTCAAAAACTCATTAATGCTACTATATGCAACGCCGTTATAGACTAACTTTGTGTTGTGAACTATGGCAGCGCCGGAACCAGAATTTTCCATTACAAAACTAATCACCTTACGCTTTAACTGGCTGTCATAATTACCGTGTTCGAATACCATCAATGGAAGCGTCATCGCCTTAACTTGCTTCTCAGCGGCACTGGCCTGAAGGTAAGTCGCATAAAACGATGCAAGAGAAATAAGAATGGCACATAGTGCAATAATAAAATTAACTTTATCTGCGCTTAAGAAAACTCGTTTTTCAGTCAAACCATTCATCCTTACAGTAATAGTGGTGTTAATAACCGAGTATTGGCTTATTTGCACTTAATTCGGTTAAAATTTGCTGATAAATTAATAGCTAATGAAAATTTGTGCAAGTCTATAATCAATAGGTCTTCGTAACTTCATGTTGCAAACCAAGTTTGTAAGACAGCACATATTAAAAACAAAGTCTAAGACATCCCAAATTGTGTTTGATGAACAAAAGTTTTTAAAGCGTTAGTCACGTGATGGAGTGAGCTAGAACGCCTAACTGGGC
>CAJXRU010000148.1 GCA_913060565.1 uncultured Gammaproteobacteria bacterium
CTCGTGGGCTCGGAGATGTGTATAAGAGACAGCCTTTAAGGTGGTATTTCGCGTATTTATCACGGTGATAGGTTTCTTGGTAAACCAAAATAGATTCAACACCTAGCTCGTGTAAACGGCGATATTCTGTCTCTTTGAGTGGCTGAACTTCCATCGCAATATGACTAAAATATTCTTTGAGTATGGCTAAGGCCGATTCAAAATACTCGATGCCAACTTTGCGCTCAGACTCTCCCGTCACAATTAATATATGTTCAAAGCCTTTCGTTCTAATCGCTTGTGCTTCTTGACGTATTTGCTTGAGGTTTAACGTAGTACGGCGAATTTTATTTTCCATACTAAAACCGCAATAAGTGCAAATGTTCGAACACATATTTGACAAATACAGCGGCACAAAGAGTTGAATAGTTTTGCCAAAACGCTGTTGGGTTAAACGCTGACTTTCAGCCGCCATATGTTCTAAATAGGGAGCGGCAGCCGGAGAGATAAGAGCTTTAA
This sequence comes from uncultured Gammaproteobacteria bacterium, assembly GCA_913060565.1. Taxonomy (GTDB): domain Bacteria; phylum Pseudomonadota; class Gammaproteobacteria; order Enterobacterales; family Psychrobiaceae; genus Psychrobium. The sequence goes on from CAJXRU010000148.1 coordinate 499, forward strand.
AATCTGTTAACGACAAACGCTGATTTGCCTTTGACTTAGCAAGCACCTGCACAACGGCATTGTCATCGACAGCATTGATTTCGCGAGCCATTTGCTGCCATTCATCCATCACTACGTGTTGACTAAAGGACTGGTTACTCGATTGATGATCACTCATTAGTCTAAAAAGCCTGTCAATGGGCTCGTGGCTATCGCATGCTGAGCATGTGGCGCTAGCCCTGCTAAAAACGCTCCGCGGCCAGCCTCTACCGCAAGGGCAAATGCCTTAGCCATAGCGATAGGTTGATGTGAAACCGCCATCGCAGTATTGACAAGTACCGCATCAGCGCCCATTTCCATGGCTAAGGCGGCATCAGATGGTGCGCCGATGCCAGCGTCAATAACCACCGGAATATTGGCTTGCTCAATAATGATTTCTAGAAACGCTCGCGATGCTAATCCCTTATTTGAACCAATAGGCGAACCTAGCGGCATAACCGCTGCGCAGCCTACCTCTTCCAGTCGTTTGGCTAGAACAGGATCAGCATGCATATAAGGCAAAACAATAAAGCCGTCATTGGCCAGTACTTGCGCCGCTTTGAGTGTTTCTATCGGATCAGGCATGAGGTATTTCGGATCAGGATGAATTTCTAACTTCACCCAATTAGTGCCTAATGCTTCACGAGTTAATTGTGCGGCAAAAATTGCATCTTCTGCATTCTTTGCACCGGAGGTATTAGGAAGTAGATTAAAACCGGCCTGCACTAAAGGTGCTAAAATATCGTCTGTTTGATCTGCGATATCGACACGCTTTAACGCCATGGTCACCAACTCACTTTGAGAGGCTTTAAGCGATGCCATCATCATTTCACTGCTAGAAAATTTACCGGTACCCGTAAATAGACGCGATGAAAATGTCTTATCACCTATGATTAATACATCTGTTGTTGTCATTTTTCCTCACTCAAGTATTTACAATGACGCATTACTTGCTAACCACCGGCGATTGCACCAAATAAATTGATACGATCACCATCGTTGATAACAAATTCTGACCACTGGCCTCGCGGCACTATGGCGTTATTTACAGCGACAGCCAGCGTCGCCGTTTCGATATCGATAAGAGAAATTACGGCATTGAGACGATTGTTATCAGCAGCAATCGATAGCTGCCGCTCTTGATTAACAATCACCTCAATTGATTGGTTAGTCATTGTTTGGCTCCTTCATATCGGCACATACATCACATTGTGGGTTTGCAGTGCGTAAAAACTGGTTTACTGAAAAGTCAGCACCATCAATCAAACTTATATGCGATGAAAGCTTACTCGATGATTTGAGCAAAAAACGCAGTGCTTCATTTGCCTGATAGCTGCCTATCACACCAACCATCGCGGGACTTACCCCCAAGCTTTGACATGAATTTTTCTGCTTTGGTATCTCATCAAATAAACATTGATAGCAACCGTATCCGGTATTTGGCAACACAAGTAATGCCTGCCCTTGCCAACCAATAACGCTAGCACTTAACAAAGGAGTTTTATTGATGACACACCATCGATTAATTAGCCGCCGTGTTTCGAAATTGTCTGAACAATCAATGACAAGATCATGGTGTGGAAGTAGCTCACCAATGTTGTCAGCATCTAAAAAAAGCGGATTAACATGAATATCAATTTCATCGTTTTGGGTAAATAGCCGCTGCGTTAATTCATCAGCCTTATTAAGCCCACAACTGTCCCTGTCAAATGCCATTTGGCGCGGCAAATTCGATAGTTCAACGTCATCACCATCGACAAGGCTTATCGCGCCGACACCAGCGCCAGCCAGATACGTGGCGACGACATTACCTAGTCCACCACAACCAATGATCACCACGCTTGAGTTTTTAAGCCGCAACTGACCTAGCTCGCCCCAATTATCAAGCATGATTTGGCGGGAATATCGTTCAAATTCACTAACACGTAGTTCAGTTGTGCTAAAACGATCATTCATGTGCAGCCCCTTCCCCAATGAGCCCTAACAACCGCTGGGTAACTTCCTCAGGATCACTCGCCTTGGTAATTGCGGTGACTAGTGCAACACTCGATATTTTTGTATCGACAACACTTTGTACGCGTTGAGTACTAATACCGCCAATCGCCGTAACTGGCATAATGCCTTCAAACAAGCGCACTTGAGTCGATAACTTACTGATTCCTTGTGGTTTAGAAGTCATATCCTTAGTTTGGGTTTCAAAAATATGCCCCAACGCAATATAGCTCGGCATAAATTGTTTGGCCCACAAGGCTTCAAAAACACCGTGAGTACTTAAACCTAGTCGCACGCCTGCCATGTTAATTGCGTTTAAATCGGCAATGACCATGTCTTCTTGTCCGAGGTGAACACCATATGCCTGATGCTTAATCGCTAAACGCCAATAATCATTAATAAACACGCGAGCGTTATATGCTTTGCCAAGACGAATTGCTTCGATAATGAGCGGCTCAGCATCGCTTGGCGTTAAATCTTTCGCACGCAATTGAATAGTCTTAATGCCTTGTTTGAGAAGGCGTGTAAGCCATTCAATCGTATTAACAACTGGATAAAGGCCTAAATTCAAAGGACAAGGCTCAAATGCGCTATCCAAACGATTTAAGTTTTCGAACACCATCTCGTCAAATACGGTAATCGTCGGCAAGTCATCAATATTGATGTGTGGAGTTAATTTAATCGCGCCACCAGCAGCACGCCCCAAAGCCTTTGCTGATTTGTACGCTTGACACATGACGCCGCCACTTAGTGCTATCGCATCACAAAATCGGTAGTCATTGGCAACGTAACCCGCGATCAAACTAGCCAACATGCAACCACTTCCCCGGCGATGTGAATCTTGCGTTTTGATAGGTGTGACGACAAAGTTTCGTGCTGGCTCTGCACTATATTCACTGCGTGTTGCCGTTAACGCTCTTGCGTAATAATCAGCAATCCCAGCTTCATGAGCAAACACGTCACTGATATGACCGCCCTTTAGATACACCTGACATGAAAATTTACTAGCAAGTTGCTGGCTATAATCGCTTAAGTTTTCAGAATTTTGGGGAGACTCGCTACTCAATCTAATGGCTTCATGTAGATTCGGTGTTAGTAAATCGATCTGAGGTAACAGACAGGTTGTAATGGCTGTTATCATCGACCGTAAAATTGGCGCAGCGTCAGAAGATGCACGAATGACTGGATCGTAAATCACCCAAAGTGCTGGGTTGAGATCACGAAGCGATGCCAATTTCTTGGCCAACCATTCAACTTGCGCGCTACTGGCCAATAGACCTATTTTGATGACTTGTGGTGGACATTGTTCCAATAACGCTTGCCATTGCTGGTCTAGCAGTGCAATTTTCGTTTCATAGAGGCTATAAAAGGCATTAGAATTTTGCGCCGTTAAACAGGTAACAATATTCACGCAGTAAGCACCGCTAACCGCAACAGCGCGGTTATCGGCACTAATACCAGCAAGCCCTGTAGGATCAACACCACCAATCGCCCACACTATGGGCGATGGATGATGAGGCTGGCTGTTATTCACTAGTTAACCTCTTTTGCTAACTTATAAATCTCGCTACCTTGCTCATTAAATTCGGCGGATTTTTTTGCCATTTGAGCGTCAATTTCTAGTGTTTCACCCACGAGTTGAATTTTAATGGTTTCCTGCTCCGCCGCATAATCTCGTACTTCCTGAGATATTTTCATCGAACAGAATTTTGGACCACACATTGAACAAAAATGGGCCACCTTGCCAGATTCTTGCGGTAAGGTTTCATCGTGATATTCACGTGCACGCTGGGGATCTAAACCAATGTTAAATTGATCATGCCATCTAAACTCAAAGCGCGCTTTTGACATGGCATTGTCGCGAATTTGCGCGCCGGGATGTCCTTTTGCCAAATCAGCGGCATGGGCAGCAATTTTATAAGTAATTAACCCTTCTTTCACATCTTCTTTGTTGGGCAACCCCAGATGCTCTTTGGGTGTCACATAACACAGCATGGCACAACCGTACCAACCAATCATGCCAGCACCAATGCCGGAGGTGAAGTGATCGTAACCAGGAGCGATATCTGTCGTCAGCGGGCCCAATGTATAAAATGGTGCTTCGTCACACACTTCCAGTTGCTTCTCCATGTTCTCTTTGATCATGTGCATTGGCACATGACCAGGACCTTCGATAATAACTTGAACATCATATTCCCAGGCAATTTTAGTTAGTTCGCCTAAGGTTTCAAGTTCCGCAAATTGTGCTTCATCGTTAGCATCAGCCACTGAGCCTGGGCGCATACCGTCACCTAACGATAGGCTGACGTCGTACTGAGCACACAACTCACAGATTTCTCTAAAGTGCGTATAAAGGAAGCTTTCTTTATGGTGCGACAAACACCATTTTGCCATGATAGAGCCACCGCGGCTTACGATGCCTGTAACGCGTTTAGCCGTCATCGGCACGTAACGTAACAGGACACCAGCATGGATGGTAAAGTAATCAACGCCTTGTTCAGCCTGTTCAATCAAGGTGTCACGGAATACTTCCCATGTAAGATCTTGTGCAACGCCATTTACTTTTTCTAAGGCTTGATAGATAGGGACGGTGCCAATGGGTACTGGTGAGTTGCGCACTATCCATTCACGAGTCTCATGAATATAACGGCCTGTGGACAAATCCATAACTGTATCTGCCCCCCAACGTGTTGACCACACCAGTTTTTCTACTTCTTCTTCAATAGATGAGGTTACCGACGAGTTACCAATATTTGCGTTAACTTTCACAAGAAAGTTACGACCAATGATCATCGGCTCAGATTCAGGGTGGTTAATATTATTGGGAATAATAGCGCGACCACGAGCGACTTCATCACGCACGAACGCTGGCGTAATATCTTTTGGAATACTCGCGCCGAAGCTTTCGCCCTGGTGCTGAGCGAGTAACACTTTATCACGGGTTTTCTGACGTTGCTGATTTTCGCGAATGGCAATATATTCCATTTCAGGGGTAATTATGCCCTGCATTGCATAATGTTTTTGAGTGACACATTGACCAGCTTTTGCGCGTCGTGGTTTGGGTAACTCTTCAAAACGCAGATGATCGAGACCTTCATCCGCCATACGCTGTTGCGTAAAACTTGACGTAACTTCACCAAGTTCTTCTGTGTCATTACGCTCTAAAATCCAATCACGACGGAATTTTCCTAGTCCACGTCGTAAATCAATGTCGACATCGTCTTCGCTATACGGGCCAGATGTGTCATAAACATATAAGGGTTCATTGGATTCAAATACGGGATTTTCTTTATCACCGCCAATTAAAGAATCAGCTAATGAGATCTCACGCATACCAACTTTCACATCGGGACGTGAACCTTCTACGTATACTTTTTGAGAGTTAGGAAAGGGTTGGCCGCAAATTTCTTCTATAAATTGCTGCGCTTTTTGTCTATCTATTCTAGCCATGCAAACATCACCTTTTATAATTATGGGAGTAATGCTTGTCAGGAGAAACTACAAGAGGTGCAATGGTGGTAGGTCAAAATAAAGATGCAATAATGCATCAAAAAGAGATTACACGTCGGGCGCATAACTATACTATTTAATTATTGAAACCATTCAACTTTTTGCTCTTGTTTCCCTTCGCAGGTATTAGCCTGATCAGGTTCTACGGATCCCGCATTTGCGGTCTCAGCCAGTGGCACTCCGACAAGATTGTCATTTCAGCAGATGCTGAAAACAGGCGCTAGTATAAAAGCAAGGAATCAATGTTTTCAAGCGTTAATTAAGTTTTTAGTCTAAAGAGCTCGCTGATAGCTTTATCCAGTAACAATAAAATGATAACGTGTCTCGCAATCAATAAAGTCAAATACTTGGATTTATCCCTATGATAAAAAATAAGTTTTCCAGCAGAACTTTTTCTCTTAAGAAAGCGGCAATTGTCTCATTGTCACTGATGTCTATGATTTCTGTCAGCTCCTTTGCAGAGCAGCCAAAAAGAATCAATCCCCAAAAAGAAACCGCGATTTTTTCACGATTTGCTATTCATCATCCAATCTGGTCAGAAAATGGCATGGTGGCGTCTCAAGAAGCGCTTGCTACGCAAGTTGGTGTCGACATTCTAAAACAAGGTGGTAACGCAGTTGATGCTGCTGTCGCTGTGGGATATGCACTTGCCGTTACCTTGCCACGTGCCGGTAACATTGGCGGCGGCGGCTTTATGTTGGTTTATTTAGCTGATGAAAAACGTACTATTGCAATCGATTATCGTGAAATGGCACCAAATAAGGCGCATCGCGATATGTACCTAGATGAAGAAGGCAATGCTAATGCCCGCTTATCGCGCTTTCACGGCCTTGCCGTAGGTATTCCTGGCACTGTCATGGGCATGCAACACGCCCTCAAAAAATACGGCACCATGAGCACAAAACAAGTTATTGAGCCTGCGATCAAGTTAGCACGTGACGGTATCAAGGTATCACCCGATCTTGCCAACTCATTAGCCGCAATGAACCGCCGATTAAGCCACTGGCCAAGTACACAAGCGATTTTCTATAAATCAGACGGCGGTAACTATCTACCAGGCGAAATGCTGTTTCAAAAATCACTGGCCCAGAGTTTAGAGCGTATTAAAAAACATGGCACTAAAGGTTTCTATCACGGCGAAACAGCAGAAAAAATTAGCGCTGCGGTCATAAAAGCAGGTGGTATTATGACGGTTGATGATTTAGCTAACTATAAAGTCGTCGAGCGTAAACCAGTCACTGGGACTTATCGTGGCTATGAAGTTGTATCAATGCCACCACCCTCTTCTGGTGGCGTACATATCGTACAAATGCTTAACGCGTTAGAGCAATTTCCAATAAAAGAAATGGGACATAATAGCGCCGATACTGTCCATGTAATGACAGAAGTCATGCGCCGCGCCTATGCTGATCGTAGCCACTATCTTGGCGATCCAGATTTCAACAAAGTACCGATGGCAGCGCTGGGCAGTAAAACCTACGGACGAGAAATCGCTGCTCAAATCGACATGAAAAAAGCAACGCCAAGCTCAGAGGTATCACCAGCGAAAAAGCTCCCTTACGAAAGTAACGAAACAACTCATTATTCTGTCGTTGATAAATGGGGCAATGCCGTGTCGAACACTTATACGCTTAACTTTAGTTATGGCGCAGGCCTCGTTGCTAATGGCACAGGTATTTTGTTGAACAACGAAATGGATGACTTTTCAGCGAAACCTGGCACACCAAACGGCTTCGGATTACTTGGCGGTGAAGCAAATTCAGTGCAACCCTATAAGCGCCCACTGAGTTCAATGACGCCAACTATCGTATTAAAAGATGGTAAAGCGCATTTAGTGACAGGCAGCCCAGGTGGATCACGTATTATTACCACCACGTTGCAATTAATCATGAACGTTTTAGATCATGAAATGAATATCGCGACCGCCAGTGCCATGCCGCGTTTTCATCATCAGTGGTGGCCGGATGAGCTACGAATCGAAGAAGGGTTTAGCAAAGACTCTCTTGATTTATTAAAAGCAAAAGGACACAACATAAAGCTTAAATCATCGATGGGGAGCACCCAAACCATTATGCCAACAGATAATGGTGTTTATGGTGCTTCGGATCCTCGTAGACCAGCTGCATTGAGTAAAGGTCACTAGACTTTTAGCAAATACTTAAGCATATAAAAACGCCAGTCAATTGACTGGCGTTTTTTATTAAGATCAACATTGAATCATGCATTATCAATGTCAGTGTTTTAATTGAGTTATAAATCTCAGAATTACATTGAAATTTTACCGCGAATATTGCTGGTGTTCACACCACCGCTTCCCGCTTCTTTAATGGTTAAGCTGCCTGCATCGGTTACGTTAATGCTGCCGCTACCATCCGAAATAGAGACATGGCCGCTAATACGATTCACATCAATATCGCCGCTGCCATCATCAACACGTACATCACCAGAGACATCATCGACGTGGACGCTGCCACTTCCATCACTAACTTTCACATTACCGCTAACATGAAATGCTTCAATATCACCACTACCATCGTTGATGGTTAGGGAACCGCCTGCCTTAGTTAAATCGATACTGCCACTGCCATCGTTGATAGAAACATCTTTACCGATATTTTTTACTTCAATGTCACCGCTACCGTCATTCACATCTAACTCACCGCCGATTTTTGAAATATGCATGCTGCCACTGCCATCATTAACCGATAAATCGCCAGCAATATTAGTAATGTTCATATCACCACTACCATCATTCACATCGAGATTTAAATGACTCGGTACACGAACAACTAAATCTAAATAAGCGTGGCTGTTGTCAAACATACCGCCATCAGTCTTAGCGATTAATTGAGCGGTTGAGCCACTGCGCTCTAGGGAAAACTCATAGTCTTTTCCGTTTTCACTGCCAATAACCGCATCAACAGTTATTACTGAAACAGAACTATCGCCAACAATTTTTAGGCTACCACGACCCGCATGGACATCGAGTTCTTTCAAAGACTTCGCGTCATCTAGCGTCAGTTGTTGTTTGGATTCATTCAAATCTTTATGGCTATATTCATGTGCGCCAACAGCAATGACACAGCCATTCAATAATAGAGAGCTAACGGCTACAGCAAGGGCTAATTTTTTCATTTTTAGTATTCCATTTAGTGTTTTGATGTAATGTTGCCAAATTAAAGCAATCACTAGGCCAACTCCTTATAACGTTTAAAAAGAATCACTTAACTTAACATTAATTCTATTAAAACCTGTCTCTTATACACATCTCCGAGCCCACGAGACT
>CAJXRU010000149.1 GCA_913060565.1 uncultured Gammaproteobacteria bacterium
CTCCTTGATTGCTTAGTGTGGCTAGCATTTTTATCTCTCCTTGTAATTGTTGCTAAATTAAACCACTTGTTGAGAATGGTTCTCAACAAAGTTTACAATCTTTGAGCAAACACAAAAGCTTCGCTAAACAATCCTCATTTTAGTGAGCGTTTCAATTGCGCCTAATTGCGGTTCAAGGTACAGTTACTGTTAATTTATACAGTGATCTTTTTGAAGCCGATGATCTTATATATTGCTGAAAAACCAAGCCTTGGTCGAGCTATTGCCGATGTATTACCCAAACCGTTAAAGAAAGGGGATGGTTTTATTCGTGCGGCTAATGGAGACTGTGTTTCTTGGTGTGTGGGCCATCTACTTGAACAGGCTGAACCTGATGCTTACTCACCAGAATATAAGTCATGGAAGTTTGAGCATTTACCGATTGTCCCCGATACTTGGAAGATGAAACCCAAATATAAGATGCGCAGCCAAATAGCCGTGCTTAGAGGCTTAGTCAAAGAAGCGAGCCAATTGGTTAATGCAGGAGATCCGGATAGAGAAGGGCAGTTATTAGTTGATGAAATTATTCATTATTGCGGTGTCAAAGGGACTAAATTAGCGTCTGTTCAGCGATTATTAGTGAGCGATCTTAATATTTCAGCTGTTAAAAAGTCGTTAGCTAACTTACGCGCCAATGAAGAGTTTATGCCGTTGTCAGCATCGGCACTTGCACGTTCTCGTGCTGATTGGCTCTATGGCATGAATATGACGCGAGCTTATACACTTCTTGGCCAACGAGCAGGTTATAACAGTGTGTTGTCCGTTGGACGTGTTCAAACGCCGGTACTTGGCTTAGTTGTAAAGCGAGATAATGAAATCAATGATTTTGTTGCCAAGCCTTTTTATGAGGTTATTGCGACGTTGAATACACAGCAACGAGAAACGTTTGACGCAAAGTGGCAGCCAAGTGGGGCTTGTGAGAAATATCAAGATGATGAAGGTCGTGTGATTTATCGCAAACTCGCCGAAACGGTTGTAGCGAAAACTCAGGGGCAAAAAGCAACAGTTACTGACATTAAAAAGCAAGATAAACGTTTGAACCAGCCATTACCTTACAATTTATCATCTTTGCAAATTGATGCCGCCAAGCGTTTTGGCTTATCTGCGAAACAGGTGTTAGATTGTTGTCAGGCGTTATATGAAAAACATAAGCTTATTACCTATCCTCGTTCTGATAATCGTTATTTGCCCAAAGGTCACTTTAACGAAGGTGATAAAGTTATCGCGTCGATTGCTAATAATGACAAGGAGCTAACAAGCGCTGCAAATAATGCAGATAGCAGTATTAAATCTAAGGCGTGGAACGATAACAAAGTTGACGCGCATCACGCGATAATACCGACGGCTAAGAAGTTGGCCACGGCTAGTTTGTCGGGCAGTGAAAGTAAGGTATATCAATTGATAGCGAGGCAGTATCTCGCTCAATTTTATCCGGTACACGCCTTTAGTGAGCAACAGGTTACTATCGATATTGCTGGTGGCGAATTTAAGGCGAAGGCGAAAGCAATTAACGAACTTGGTTGGAAAGTTTTATTTAAGCAAAACACCGATGATGTCGTTTTACCTGTACTTGTCAAAGATCAGTTACTTCAGTGTGTTGATTCAAGGTTGATAGATAAAATGACTCAACCTCCTAAACCGTTTACGGATGCAACATTGCTGGCTGCAATGACTGGAATTTCTCGCTATGTAACCAATAGCGAGGTTCGTAAGGTGTTAAAAGAAACTGATGGTTTAGGCACTGAAGCGACCCGCGCAAGTATTATTGAATTGTTGTTTAAGCGCCAATTTTTAACGCGCCAAGCGAAGAACATTAGAGCAACGAATAACGGTAAAGCATTAATAAATGCGTTGCCTTTGAGTGCTACAACGCCAGATATGACGGCGTTATGGGAAATGAAGCTAAATAATATTTCCCACAAAGAGCTCAGTTACAATGATTTCATGACACCATTGCTCGCTGATTTAGATAGCCTAATGATTCAGGCTAAAGCAACGCCTACTGACGCCTTTGCTATGCTTGAAAAAGGTGCTCCTGCGAAACGATTTACAAGACGCCGAAAATCATCATCAAAGAAAAAAGTTCGTAACTTCAACAGGGCCTAGTCGAATGAGAATTGATAAAGTAAATCGAGCGCTTGATCGGTATTATTAATAAATTCGACAAACAAGCGCCGATTTACCTGATATCGCAATCCTACTTCCGGTAACGCATCGAACACGCCAACGCCATAGCGCAATTGTAATTTAGGGCCAATAAAGCCACTAAATTCAAGGCGCGTTTGGTCACCGCTACCAGAGGTTGTGACGTTAAGGTTGTCAATTCCTACAGCATCGCCTAACGCGTTGACTGCACCGCTTGCACCACCAAGTCCACTATTGACGAGCATGGCAATCGCAAGATTTTGTCCATATTTACTATCTGCTCCTAACCCATAACCACGTAATAAATAAGAGATGGCTTGTTGCTGCTCAAGAACAGGCTCTGAAAACACTGTTAGCGCAGGCTGATTAGCGTCGCCATTAACATAAACGCCTGCGATAACACCATCGTTGGTTTCTTTAGGATCTCTTATTGCTTTGATATTGATGACAGGGTTATTGAGCGAACCGGTAAAAATGATCTGACCTTGTTCAAGCATCAAATGTTGCCCAAATGCTTTATACGTGGCGTCAGTTAGTGCTAATTCTCCATAAGCGCTGAGCGGTTGTTGTTGATTTTGTTTGAGATTAAGCTCACCACCCACTAAAGATTTAAGGCCGAATGCTTGAAGGTGCAAAGCATTCCCTAATTGGGTGTTAACGTCTAAATCTATCGCCATTGCGCTTGATTGTTTTTGCTCGCTGGTTACAACCGCATCCGGGGAAACCGCAACTGCAGATTCCGGTAGTGATTCAATTGATATTTGTGCTTCGTCAATACTGATATTACCGCGAATTTTTGCAAGTGATGGGGTTAATTCTAGGGCTAATTGAGGGCTAAATGTAATTGAGGTGCCATTTTGGGGCATCACTTTTAGCGATTCGCCATTGAGGACTAAATTAGCAAGCAACGCGTTACTCCAATCTAGATTACCGCTGACATCACCATGTCCCTGCGCTAATCTAAATTGACTTATTAGGTCGGCATTAGTGCCGCTAAAAACAACACTGGTATTTAAATCATCGATGGTATTAGGTAACTTTTCACTGGCAATCGTGATGTCGTTTGATGATAAGGTCCCAAACACTTGCTGTGAATTAGCATCAACGGTAAAACCTGCACTCACACTTAGTTCGCCGTCAAGTTGCGATACATAACGCAAAAAGGGCTTATAAGGAGCAAGTTGTAGTCCTTGGCTATTAATATGACCACTAACAAAGGGGTTTTCTTGATAGATATTGCTCAACATGCTGGCATCTATTTTTCCTAGCGTTGGTGAGGAAAGCTTCGCAATAACGTTGGCTAAGTTTCTATTGATAGCGCTATTGATTTCTAGAGAATCGATGTGATGAGTAACTAGCTTGTCATTGATATCACTTGTTATTGTGCCGTCGTGCCAAGTTACTTGAGTAGCAAGGCTTAATGCTTGTGGGTTAAATGATTGAAAGGTAATGAAACCATTGATTGGGCCCGTCACTTGATGAGCTTGCGGTATTAGCACCTGAAAGTCTTCAATATTAGCGTTTTCGATCGTTAACTTTGCCAAGTTTGAGCGCATCGTCGACGTATTCAGCGTAAATCGCTTCGGTAAACAAAGTTGACTTGCTGTTGATTGATTTGATGATACTTTCGCCTGCCAACAATGCGCATTGAGGGTAATATCTTTTGATGCAATATCGGCTAATAATTCCATATTTTTTGTTAAGGCTAGCGTACTTTCTAAATATGAAAATTGTGCTTTGCTGATGGTGCTTTGCCATTGCTCACCTATTAGTGCGCCGTTGGCTGATACGTTTGTGTTGAGGCTATCAGATTGTAACTGTGCAAATAAACTGTGTTTTTCCGCGTTGCCAGTTATCGAAATATTAACATTCCCAGCGTTGATTAGATTTTTGTAATCAACGCCATTTGCGCTAACTTTCATCGATGAATTGAACGCTGGATTTATCCACGGCAAACCGAGTTGGGTCGATACGGTGATGTCGGTTTCGGCGATGGTTAATTCGCTAGGTAGATAATTTAAATGCTTGCCATGTAGTTGCGCATCAAGCAACAGTGCAGAGACATTACCATGGGCCAATACTTGACCATTGATTGTCGACTTTTTTGATATACCATGTGCTGAGGCCGTGCTCTTTGTGTCGTTAGTCGTTGTATTGTTGTATAGCATGTTTTGGCTGATGAAATCGGGGAGGCTTTGGGCCAAGTTCCTGATGTCAATATTTGCCGTTAAAGATGCATCGTCATTCACAAAACCATTGACTTCAATAGTGTTTTCGCCATGAGATAATACAATATTGTCTAATTGCCAGTTGCCATATTTATGGGCACTTGAAGCGGCTTTGATTGTTCCGTCAATTGAAAACGGCTGCTTCAAAGCTTGTCCGGTCAATTTAATACTGGGCAGGTTAAATTGCCATGCTGATTGATTATATTGAGCACAGACACTTAAATTTCCATCAATTAGGGCTGGAAATTGCTTCACCAATGATCCCAACTTAAATTGATTGAAGTTAAAGGTGCCTGATGATGTTATAGATTCACGCCAATCAAAGTTTCCCTTAAATAGTCCAGTCCCTTGTTCTCCGTCTACATTTAATTGAATGTCAGATAACGAATGTAATGTACCGCGTCCTTGTAAACTCACTGTTGAATGATTAACGAATGAGTTGCTAATCGCAGACTTTATGGATAAGTCGTAAGATGACAAATCGCCAGATAAACTTATTGTACCGCTATCAAGCTCATTCTCTTTGATTAGCAATGGCTGCCATTTGAACGCTATAGACAGTGGAAAATTCTCGATAAGTGGGGACATATCGACGGCCAAGCTGCTTTCTAATTGCCCGGATGTGGTCGCTTTTAACGACAACTTTGCAAGGTTACCTTCTAATGTTAAATCAAGATCGTGCTGATCGAGTGTTGGTAATTTGAGTGCTGTCTTGACGTGTAGTCTGAGTGGCAAGGATTTGTTTAATGTTGCTGCTGCACGCATGCTAACAGGGGTATCATTAATCTTTACATCAATAGTTAGCTGTTCAACCTGTTGATTGGTTACAGTCGCGATCATTGCTGCATCAAATAATTGATACGTTTTGAGCTGTTCCTTTTCGGTGGACATGAACTCAATATGTTTGACGCCAAAGTGCTCAATGTTGAGCTTGCCATCAATTTTTGGCCACTTGAAGTTAGCTATCTCCTGTTGAAACTGTTTTGCGGTATCAATCGAAAAATCTAATGGCTTGGCTGTTTTGTTGTCGACTGAATTTGGAAATTGCTTCTCGATGTTGAGACGATCAACGGATAATGTCTTTACAAGAATGTCCGAGTCTTGCCAATGACCACTTAACAAAATGTTGTTTAGTGAAATATCATGAGCGTCATCTGAAATCGTCAAATGATTTACTGATAATGTATCGATGAGCATCGGCCACGGGTTATGCGGGTTGATTACTAGCTCTTCATCACGACGAATTGATTCAGTTCCGGCAGATGATGAATGCACAAGCTCGACATTGAGAGAGCTTACAACCCCTTCAGTGAGACACAATGATGAACGCAGGAAACACTGAGGTTGCCAGTTTAGAGAAAGTTCGCGCGCAGTAATGATGATATGACTATCGCGATACTTAATGTAATTGAACTGCGGTGCAAATAACAAAGTGCCTTGTTCTAATGAAATAGATAACGTCGGCACAAAGATTTCGACAGTCGCTAATACAAGGCGATTGCCCCAATGCGTAAATAGCGTAAGCAAAAAGACACAAAAGAAGAAGGCCAAGCCCCAAGATGATTTTTTACGAAATTTAGTATTTTTTAGTCGAGTCATTACAAGTCCAACCCGATAGCAAAACTGATATTAAATGGCTTGTCAAAACGCTTTATATCACTGCTTTGTAATCCTTTGGCAAAGTCGAGTCTTATCAGGCCAACTGGTGTTTCCCATCGAATTCCAATGCCTGCATCACTGTATTTGTCCTCTAAGAACTTATCGCCAACGGTACCGACATCATGGAAGATAGCGAATCGCCATTTGTCCTTCACTGGATAACTATATTCAATCGTACCGAGGAGTTGAGTCAGCGCGCCGCGAGATTTATTATTACTATCTAATGGTGAGATGCTGTTGAAATCGTAGGCTCTCAGATTGTTATCTCCACCTGCGAAAAAGCGCATTGAGATCGGTACCTGATTGACATCATTAGCGCTGATATACCCGACATCGAGTTTAAATAAAAGTTGATGTGTTTCATTAAACTGACGTAACCAATTAGATCGCATTGATAATTTGTAGAAACTCGATTGTGAGCCCCATGCTTTATCTGACACCTCTACTTGAACAAATTGACGGTCACCCCAATTGGGTGTGATCCCACCAATTCGGCGTTCCCTAATGTAACTAAACCCAGGGATTAAATGGGTTCGAGTGGCAGATTGCGTATTATCCTTTTCCCGTTCGTATTTTAACAAGAGTATACGTTTCCAATCTTCATTGATTTGTTGATGGCGCTGCCACTGCAATGAATATTTACGATAACGATTATTTGTGTCGTTAAAGTTATTGGTGTGTCGCCAACCAAGTACATAATTGGTGTAGTCAAGATTAGGGTCGCCATGTGGCACTTTGTAATTATTAGTGACTGACTGTTCTTGTTTATTGAGCTCTAATTCGCTTTCTAAACTATGTCCATATCGATTAATCCATGGCTTAACCCATTTTAGACGCCCTCGCTCACCAAGATTTGACGTAAAGCCAGCGCTGACCTCAACGATATTTCTAGGTCTATTGACGGCGGTTACATTGATATTAATCTGTTTCGTGAGGGGATTGGGAAGAGCAGGTATTGCCTGCACACTCGTGAAATAACGACTCTGATTCAAAGAAATATTATAATTAGCAATGGCATCACTGGTGAAATCGTCACCTTCTTTAAACGGCGCCATAGCATGGATGATATCGTTACTAGCATGCTCTTTCGCTATGCTTATTTTACCAAATGTATAACGACTACCCGTATCAAAGGTCAATTGAATAGCGGCGCTTTGCGTTTGTAGATCAACGGCGATTTCATGTTTCATCCATTTGGCATCAAAAAAACCGTAAGCGCGGGCAATATCCATCATCGCGTTTTTTACGGTTTGATAGCTGCCATGATCGAGTTTTGAACCGACGACTAATGGGTAACTATTACGTTGAGTCACAAAAGGTTTAAAGGACTGGCCAGTGCCGGTGACTTGATAATGGGACTGATGAATAACGATAGGATAACCCATCGCAATATCAATAGTGACTTGTGGTTTGGTAGCGCTGTCGTTGATCGACACCGTGATGTTACTGTTGTAATAGCCTAACGCTTGCAATGCTTGACTTACTTGGCGTTTGACTAACTTTTTCCAATAAGCCAAGTTATCGGTATCTGGGGTAGAGAAATCATCGAGATACAGCATGACATTCTTCTTGACCTCATCACGTAAAGAGTCATCCTGAGATGTAATGTGGTATTGCGTATCGTCATTTGCTGACGCGGTGCTTGCAGCAAACATAAAACACAACAATAAAATGCAGTAACAAACTCTCAATCTTATTCCACCGACGAAAAATATTTCACGTTAACGAATTAGGATTAACGTTCCATTAATGATGACCACAAGTAATTATGGTTGTTCCTCTGGCTTTACCTTTCGCCAATATTTATGCGGTGTACATTGAGTTTTACACGTTGCATAAAGTAAATAGTCTGGGTATCGCTCGCTAATATTATCTCTTGTATTGCATTTAGATGCATTAAGGATTTTGGGTTAGGAGGATATTCTTTGATAAACGCAATAAACTATCAGTATGACAGCGTTGTCATTACGGTGTGTTTTGTGTATTGTTATGACCACTTTCTTTAGAAAATGGCAGACCGAGACACTATGACACATTCACAACTATCTAATTGGCAACAACTCTCAACGCTAGCGACGGGTATTAAGCAACAACAACTGAATGATTTGTTTAAGGAAGATCCACAGCGATTCGATCATTTCAGTGTTCAATTGCCGTCAGTGTTGCTCGACTATTCCAAAAACTTGATCACCAAAGAAATATTTTCGAAACTGATTGGTCTGGCTGAAGAAACACAAGTGACAAACTGGCGTGACCAAATGTTTAGTGGTGACAAAATTAACAAAACGGAAAATCGAGCGGTCTTACACACAGCACTACGCAGTGGAAGCGATACGCCATTAATTGTTGATGGTGTCGATGTTTCTGAACAGGTTTCACTAGAGCTTGCCAAAATGAAATCTTTTGTTGACGAGTTTCGTCAAGGTCACTGGCTCGGATATTCTGGAAAACGTATTACTGATATCGTTAATATTGGTGTGGGTGGCTCTAACCTAGGTCCTCAAATGGTGACGGAAGCGTTGAAGCACGACAGTGATGATACGGTGAGAGTTCATTATGTGTCGAACGTCGATGGAGCTCAGATAGCCGAAGTATTGCGTCCACTAAGCCCAGAGAAAGTTCTGTTTATTGTTTCATCAAAAACATTTACCACAACAGAGACGATGACGAATGCCCAAACTGCTATTAAGTGGTTAACGGCAGCAAGTTTTGATGAAAAAGCTGTCGCTAAACATTTTGTTGCTGTTACCGCCAATAAAAGCAATGCAGAAAAATTTGGTATTGCTAGTGATAATATTTTCAAGATGTGGGACTGGGTTGGTGGCAGATTCTCGTTATGGTCGGCGATTGGTTTACCCATCGCGTTAGATTTAGGCTATGATAAATTCGAGCAATTACTTGCTGGCGCTAAGGCGATGGATGAGCATTTTTCATCAGCCCCATTAACAGAAAACATGCCGGTTATCATGGCGCTGTTAAGCGTCTGTCTCTTATACACATCTCCGAGCCCACGAGACTAGGCATGATCTC
>CAJXRU010000150.1 GCA_913060565.1 uncultured Gammaproteobacteria bacterium
TACGAGATCATGCCTAGTCTCGTGGGCTCGGAGATGTGTATAAGAGACAGACCCAACACCGATCATTTGCCAAGGTTTTTGGAATGGACACATTACTAAAACACAAGAAGGTCGCGCAGGTTTTGGTTATGATCCGGTGTTTTATGTGCCATCTCTTAATTGCACAAGCGCGCAATTAGACAAGGCTGACAAGAATAAAATAAGCCATCGCGCAAAGGCGCTTAGCGCATTAGTTCCCCTGCTTGCGCAACAAAAATAATGACCATAGATACACTAAAGCTACCACCACTGAGTTTGTATATTCATATTCCGTGGTGCGTTCAAAAATGTCCATATTGTGACTTTAATTCTCATGCACTTAAAAACGAAATCCCTCATCAGGCTTATGTTGATGCGCTGCTTGAAGATTTGAGTGAAGAGTTAGAGAATGTTCACGGTCGGCAATTACAGTCAGTGTTCATCGGTGGCGGTACGCCAAGTCTGCTACAACCTTTACAAATGAAACGGTTACTTGATGGCGTAAAATCAATGATCGATTGTGTTGATGATATTGAAATTACGATGGAAGCTAATCCCGGCACCGTAGAAGCGGGTCGTTTTAAGCAGTTTCAAGGTGCAGGTGTCAATCGAATCTCAATCGGTGTTCAGTCATTCCAAAAAGATAAGCTAACTATCTTAGGACGCATCCATGATAGTGATGAGGCGATCGCGGCTGCGAAGCAAGCCAACGATTTATCATTACGTTCGTACAATATCGATTTAATGCATTCATTGCCAAAACAGCATGTCGGCGATGCTTTGGCTGATTTAAAACAAGCCATTACTCTTTCGCCACCACATTTGTCATGGTATCAATTAACCATTGAACCAAATACTCAGTTTCATTCAAAGCCGCCAAAAATTCCAGACGATGAAGTGCTTGCTGATATTTTTGATGCTGGACGCCAAGCTTTGCTCGATGCAGGGTATGTGCAATACGAAATTTCAGCATTTTCTAAACCTGGTTATCAATGCCACCACAACCTAAATTATTGGCGTTTTGGCGATTACATTGGAATTGGTTGTGGCGCCCATGGAAAAATAACCGATGTATTAAATAATCAGGTATTGCGTTCAAGTAAAGTAAAACACCCTAAAGGGTATCTCGATAAGGATAATGCGTATTCTTTTGAACGTTGGGCTGTTGATAAAGAAGATATCGCCCTTGAGTATTTCATGAATAGGTTTCGTCTCGTGGAAGCTTGCCCTAGAGATGAGTTTTCACAATTCACGGGATTAAGTGAACAAACGATTGCCACGCCGATGCAGCGTGCAATTGACAAAGGGTTAATAGATCAGACGGCGACTCACTGGCAAGTAACTCCACTTGGCCAGCGTTTTTTAAATGAGCTTCTCAATCTGTTTATGGAATAACGAAAAAATTGCTTACAACAATCATATTCAGAGGATAAATTTCGGTATTTTATCTTTATGACTAATTTAGTAGACTGAGTGTCTTGAATCGTAACCGTCATCAACTTTTAACGGATAACCTGATGAATAATAAAATAATATCATTAGGCGCAGGTGCGCTTGTATTGGGCGGTTGTAGCCTTAATTTTACACCAACTGAGGCTGATAAAGAACAATTAGCACAGCAACTTAATCCCGCCCAACAAGTTAATATTGCGGCCTCTCCCGCTGTGACAGCATCGCAACTGGCACAAATTGCAGCGCAATCAGCCATTGCAAATGAGCTCTTTGATGATATTTATAAAGAAAACTTAATGGCAAGTCCGATGCGTCAAACCTACATGGGCATCAAACAAGATTATGATAAATGGGATGACATTAGTGACACAGCAGCTCAACAGGATCATTTAAAAGATATTGAAGATCTAAATCGTCTGAAAGAAATAGATCCCCTTTTATTAGATGAACAAACAAAATTAAGTTTTCAACTTTTTGAAAACAAATTGAAAGACTCAATTAATGACCATCAATGGCGCTTTCACAGTTATCCAGTGAACCAAATGCGCGGGCTACATAGTCAAGCCGTTAGTATGCTCATCAATGCCCACAAAATTAGTAACAGCTCTGATGCTCAAGCGTATATAAAACGTTTACATGGCTTGAAAACTTTGATGAAGCAGTTAACGCAGAATTTACGAGATCGTGAAGAGCGTGGAATAATGGCTCCACATTTTGTTTATGAGTACGTAATTAATGACTCAATGAATGTTCTTAACGGCAAACCATTTAACAATAAAGGTGTGAGCCCGTTGTTTGCTGACTTCTCACGTAAAGTCGACAAATTGCCATTATCAAACAACGAAAAAGAAACACTAAAATATCAAGCACGTGATGCACTGCTTGGCGATGTAAAATCTGGATATAGTACACTCATTAGCTATTTACGAGAGCAACAAGCTAGAGCGAGCTATGATGATGGTGTATGGAAGCTTCCTGATGGCGACACGTTTTATAAAAGAGCCCTTGAGAATACAACGACAACTTCATTAACCGCCAAGGAAATTCACAACATTGGATTGAGTGAAGTTAATCGAATCCATGACGAAATGCGCCAAATCATGGATAAAGTAAAGTTTAAAGGTAATTTAAATGAATTCTTTGAATTTATGCGCACTGATAAACAATTCTATTACCCAAATACAAATGAAGGGCGTCAGGCTTACCTAACGAAGGCGACAGCATACATTGACCAAATGAAGTTGCGCCTGGATGAGCTTTTTGTCGTTCAACCTAAAGCAGACTTAGTGGTGAAAGCAGTAGAGGCCTTTAGAGAAAAATCAGCGGGAAAAGCCTTTTATAATCGTCCTTCTCCAGATGGCACACGCCCGGGTCGTTATTACGCTAATTTGTATGACATGAATAACATGCCAAAATATCAAATGGAGGCGTTAGCCTTCCATGAGGGCCTACCTGGTCATCATATGCAGATATCATTGGGCATGGAATTAACAGGCATTCCTGAGTTTCGTAAATACGGTCACTATACTGCTTATTCTGAAGGCTGGGGTTTGTACACCGAATTGTTGCCAAAAGAAATTGGATTCTATCAAGATCCTTATTCTGACTTTGGCCGACTAGCGATGGAGTTATGGCGAGCATGTCGTCTTGTTGTTGATACAGGCATTCACCAAATGCGCTGGACTAGAGAACAAGCTATCGATTATTTGGTACAGAATACGCCAAACCCTAAGGGTGATGTTATAAAGGCTATTGAACGCTATATTGTCATGCCATCACAGGCTACAGCTTATAAAATAGGTATGATCAAGATAGTCGAATTACGTCAAAAAGCTAAAAACACACTAGGTGAAAAATTCTCCATTAGAGAATTTCATCATGCAATTTTACGCAATGGTCCAGTGCCGCTTGATGTATTAGAACAACAGGTTGATAACTATATAAATAACACGTTGTAATATTGATATATACCCAAGCCACTTGAAGATGCATGTTTCAGAGTTCGGGTAGGAATCGAATACAAGGCATGATTTGTAATTAATGGTTATTCCCTGATTATGAATCATAACGCGGTAGTCGTTTTCTACCCGAACTCCCTTCGGGCAAGGCGATAAGCGACCAACTACGTCGTTATAAGATATTTATTAAGAATGACTTAACGACACATCTTATGCCTAGTATTTGACACGCTTCTCGACTTGCTGAAATCGAGCATCTTCAAGTAGCTTGGGTATTGTTAGAGAAAGACTACTACATCATAGCCTTTTTCTTCTTCTCAACATCCACAGTCAGCTGCATTACTGCACCAAGCTGTGGAATATCCTCCATTAACACCTCTTCAAATGTCTGCAAAGGTGCATATTTGCTAGTTGCTTTGTAATAAACACGCCAGTGCCGAGTACGTTGGCATTGTTCAACTTTGTCATCAATACATTTTTTATCAACCAATTTGAGGATCTGTTGAATTTTATCGACTTTGTACCATGCCGTCGACGAAGTGGCATGCAGAACACTAATTGGCATCATAATTAGCGCCAGTGCACATATTTTATATTTAGTTGAATCAATCATCATTAGTCAGCCTGTTTATAAACTTTATCTAGTTTGTTACAAATATCGTTGTGTCACAAGGTACTTATATCGACTATCAATTCTTTCCATTTATTAGTTAAAAACAAATGTGTTTCTAGCCTAAATTCTAAGACGATCTTAATATAAAAATAAATCATTGAGTTAATTACAATTATGTTAAGAGTTCGTTATTAAATAACATAGATTAAGTTTGTTGTTTTTTCATCATTGTTACCGATTGACTTTCGACTACTAATCATTAGACTTCTCGCTAGCTAAAAATGACCAATAATAATATAAAGTAGTACTTTTTAACTATTAGATCCTATGATTTTACGATTGCCTCGATATCTATTTGTTGTATTTATGTTACTAACGAGTTATCAAACCAAAGCGTTTGATGGTTTTGATGAGCTAACATCTGTTACTTTACAATTAGATACGCAACATCAATTTAGCCATGCTGGGTATTATGTCGCCATTGATCAGGGGTATTACAAAAAACATGGATTAGCAGTGACGATTAAGGAAGGTACTGAAGAAAACTTTTCACCGTTAAAATCTCTTTCTCTAAACACAGCTCAATTCGCTATTGCTGGTTCATCGCTCGTTTCACACCTAGAACAATCCCCCCAATTTCGCGTGTTAGCAACAATAGAGCAATTTTCGCCGTGGGTACTATTAACTAATCCAAATATCACCATAGAATCATTGAAGAATCAGTCGATTGCCATCTCCCATCAGGCCATAGAAATTCATACTATGCTAAAAGCTGCAGGGTTAGAGAAAAGTAATTACCGTACTATCGAAAGTGACGATATAGCCTTATTCAATAATAATGATGTCTCAGCTATCGCTGTAAAAATAACTCAATTACCCCACACCACAGCAAAGTTTACTAAGCCCTATGAGCTCATTAATTCTCGTTCACTTGGATTGAATTTTTATGGTGCCAATATCATTTCAACACAAGCCTATTTATCACTACATAGTGCCCAGGCGGAACAATTTAAGATTGCAACCATACAGGGCTGGCAATACGCATTAAAAAATCCACAATATACTGCCGAACTGATAAAAACCAGTTACAACGATACACTTTCAATTAATTCATTACTTGTTGAACTTCGGCAGCTAACCTATTTAATGCAGCCAAATTTGATAGAAATAGGCGCTTCATCAGCGATGCGCTGGCAAAAAATTGTCGCGAGCATGGGATTATCAAACAGTTCAATTAATTCTGATGAAATCGTGTTTGAACCGTCTCAAACTGGTTACATCTTATCGCACCCTGCGGTGTGGTTTTTAGTTTGTGTGTTAGTGGTTTTTGTATTCATTCCCGTTATTGTTTTATGGCATTCAAAGCGCCATGCAACAAAAGAAATGCGTTTGATGAATAGTATTTTGAAAACGCAACAACAAGCTTCCATTGACGGTATTTTAACGTTTAATGCACAAGGGAAGTTAGTGTCAGCAAATAATCAACTAAAGCAATTGTGGGGTCTCAACGATACTCAACTTGTCGATATTGATAACTGGCATGTGCTTTATGCGATGACTAAAAAAGTCTCAAATGCAAAAGAATTTCTTACATCTGTTAGAGCGCATAATGCTGATAACAATATGCA
Organism: uncultured Gammaproteobacteria bacterium; assembly: GCA_913060565.1. Taxonomy (GTDB): domain Bacteria; phylum Pseudomonadota; class Gammaproteobacteria; order Enterobacterales; family Psychrobiaceae; genus Psychrobium. The sequence goes on from CAJXRU010000150.1 coordinate 5,670, forward strand.
GAGTTTTTCTGAAATCTATTTGCGAGATGGACGTACTTTCGAACGCTTTTCAGCCCCTCTTTTTGACGAACATAAAACATTTGTTGGGCGTTTCTGGAGCTTTAGAGACATCACGCAACGCAAACTTGCTGAAGAAAATATTTGGCTTCAAGCAAATTTTGACAGCTTAACAGATCTCCCTAACCGCTTAATGTTTAAAGAGCGATTAATATTTGAAGTCAAAAAGACAGCTCGCAGTGGTAAAAAGGTCGCTTTACTCTTTTTAGATCTTGATCGTTTCAAAGAAATTAATGATTCAATGGGACATGATGTTGGCGATAAGCTATTAATCGAAGTAGCGACTCGTCTTAAAAAGTGTGTTCGGGATATTGATATGGTTGCTCGGCTTGGTGGTGATGAGTTTACAATTATTTTGAGTGATCTAGAAGATATAACCGTCATCGATAGGATTGCCCATAGCATTCTAGCTGCATTAGCCACGCCTTTTTTACTAAGTGGTCAGCCACATTACATCAGCACAAGTATTGGTGTGACTTTTAGCCCAAACGACGGTGTTGACGACGTTCAATTATTAAAAAATGCAGATCAAGCGATGTATCATGCCAAAGAGCAGGGTCGTAATAACGTTCAGTATTTTACGCAAGAACTGCAATCAAACGCGACAAAGCGACTGGCTCTATCAAATGATTTAAGACAAGCAATTGAACGCCAGCAGCTCTATTTAGAGTATCAACCTATCGTCTGCTTAGAATCGAAAAAAGTAATGAAGGCAGAAGCCCTTCTTCGATGGAATCATCCTGAATTAGGTATAGTGCCGCCAAATGAGTTTATTGAACTTGCCGAAGAATCAGGGCTCATCAACATCATCGGTGAATGGGTTTTTGAACAAGCGGCTAAACAAGTCAAAATTCTACAACGTATCGAGCCTGAGTTTTCGATTTCGGTCAATACCTCTCCGGTTCAATATCACAGCAATACCATCGACCCAAAAGCATGGTGTCGTCAATTATCAAAGCTTGCTCTTAGAGATAAATCGATCATTATCGAGCTGACTGAAACCCTGCTTATCGAATCCAATAATGACTCTGTTGAAACTCTCAAAGACTTTAGAGCCTGCGGTATGCCAATTGCTCTTGATGATTTTGGTACCGGATATTCATCAATGTCCTACTTGAATAAATTTGATATCGATTATTTAAAAATAGATCGAAGCTTCGTGTCGAACCTGAGCCCTAAATCCAAAGAAAATGCGCTGTGTAAGGCAATTGTTACCATGGCTGATAGTTTAGGCATGAAAATAATTGCTGAAGGGATAGAAACAGCAGAGCAACAACAATTACTTTCTGAAATGGGCTGTAGTTTTGGTCAGGGGTATTATTTATCTAAGCCTGTTAGAGCCTCAGCACTCGTTCATAAATTGACTGAGCAAAACTCTACCTGCATTGCTTAGCGCTTTTCTAAAAACGGATTGGCGTGTTTAGGGTTATTGATAAATTCACTATCTGTCAGCGCCTCCAAAAATGCCACTAAATCGGTCTTTTGCTGAGCATCTAGTTCAAACCCTTTTACAAACTGGCTTTTAAAAGGGTTTTCTCGTCCGTCTCCAACAAATTCACCAGTTTTAATATGACGTCCACCAGCGGCATAAAAATCAACGACTTCAGATAATGTTGCAATACTACCATCATGCATATAAGGCGCAGTTAGTTCGACATTACGCAATGTCGGTGTCCTAAAGCGTCCAACGTCCTGTGGTTTTGCTGTTGCTTCGAAAAGCCCAGTATCTAGCTTTGGATAACTATATTCACCGGCGAGATAATAAAGCCCTGTATTGTGAAATGCTCGTAAATCTAACTGCTGTTTTTCATGTGTTGTTGATTGCGTAAAATTAAATCCACCATGACAATGATGGCACTCTAGCTTTTCAGAGAAAAACATATTCATGCCTCGTAACTGAGACTCACTAAGGGCATCATCTTTCATTTGATAGGCATATTGGTCAAATGGGCTATCTAATGACACTAAACTGCGAGTAAAGCTTGCTAGTGCTTTTACAATGCGATCAAAATTAATCTCATCGTCACCAAACGCACTCAAAAATAGCGCTTTATATTGCGTATTATTCAATCGTTCAAGAATTTCGTCCTCATGACCACCTACTCCCATTTCAATCGGCTGCTCACCAAACAGTGGCAACAGTATTTGACGCTCTAACGTATCAATCTCGTCATTTGCCCACGTCAAAGAATGATTAAACGCGACATTTACTAAGGCTTGAGCATTGCGACGGTGAATTTGTCCTGAAGAGCCGACAGAAGTTGTTATTGGTTCTGAAAAAGCACGGTTTTGCAGGTGGCAACTTGCACAAGACTGACTGCCATTGGCAGATAATTGAGTGTCGTAGAATAAGAATCGACCTAATTCGACTTTTTCAGTCGACATAGGATTATCAGCAGGAACAAATGGTTTTGGGAAACCTTGTGGAAAGTCCCAATTATATTTATTTTCATTGTCTGTAGGAGCTTTATCACACCCGAAAATCAACACTATCCCGAATATTATCGTAAAGAATTTCTTAATCACCAACGCCTCAAAATCAACAGTAAATTGTTTACAAATTAAACACCTGATAAAAACACACAATGCCTTAAAGTATTTAACATATATTTTACAAGGAGTTGACGATGATTAATAGTGCTAAGTGCTTAGGATACTTTTTACTGTTGTGTATTATTTTTGTGAGGTCCCCTGTTTACGGACATGCGGAAAAAGACAAATCGCGATATGTATCACCAGATGGTGTGAACATTGGTTTATGTGATAACCCTCTGCGGCCATGTAAAACAATTTCCTATGCAACGTCACGGGCGGCAAAAGGTGACAAAGTATTAGTCGCCGCCGGTAATTATCTTTTGAATTCTATCGACGAAATACTTACTTTTAAGAGTCAAATTATTCCCATTAAAGGTGGCTATGATAAATTTGATCACTTTTCTAGTCAGAGCCCTTCAACAAATATTACACAGTTAACAGGACTGCCTTCAGATTTGACTGACTATACACGTAATCAAGGTTTTAAAGTCATTGCAGATGGCAAAAGCAAATTTTCCCGTCAACAAATATCAAGAATTAATAACCAGAGTGTAGCCAGTGTTACAAGTCACGATTCAGCAAAATGTCTCAATGGAATAGCGAATGACTTTCCTGTCTCTTATACACATCTCCGAGCCCACGAGACTAGGCATGATCTCGTA
>CAJXRU010000151.1 GCA_913060565.1 uncultured Gammaproteobacteria bacterium
ATCTACACTATCCTCTTCGTCGGCAGCGTCAGATGTGTATAAGAGACAGGACTTAGTATCTTTCTTTGCTGATTCAACTGGGTTAAATTGAGTACGACGCCAGTCATTTGATTTTTTAACGTCTTTTTCAGCGCTTTCTACTTTGTTTCCTTCAGTGCGGAATACAGCACTGCTATCTGCAGAAACTGCAGCCATTGCTGAACCAGCAAATAAAGATAAACCTAAAGTTGATGCTAATACTAATGCTTTCATGAATAACTCCTAGTGTAAGTTAGTTAAATGTCAATTTATTGTAATTACATTTAACTACCTGCTAGGAGCGTGCCAGAATTAAGTGTTACATCAAATTGTCGTACTATATTTCGTATTTTTTTGATTTTTTAGCAAATAAGAAGTGAAGTCTTGCTCAGAGAGTGGACGACTATAAAAATACCCTTGAATAGTTTCACAGTTTAACTGCTTAAGTGCTGCTATTTGCTCTTCTTCTTCAACGCCTTCCGCTACAACAGATACATCCATATTGTGGGCAATTGAAATAATTGACGCCACCATTTGACGCTCTTCTTTTTTACATCCCAAATCATCAATAAATGCTTTATCAATCTTAAGTGTATGAATCGGAAAACGGCGTAAATAGCTCAACGATGAATACCCAGTACCAAAATCATCTAAAGCCAAATGAATTCCCTTGTCGACAAGACCTTGCATAGTGGTGATAGCTAGTTCAGGATCTTCAATGACCGTCCCCTCGGTAATTTCCAATTCTAAATTTGCCAATGGAAGTTGAGTGCATTCTAAGATGTGATCAATTCTCTGTAATAAATCTTCTTGAGAGAATTGCTTTGCAGCAAGATTAACCGCAACCCGACCATTGAATAGACCATTTTTACGCCATTGCTGCGTTGCATAACATGCTTTATCTAACACTTTTTCACCAATAGCAATAACAAGACCAGTATCTTCCGCAATTGGAATAAATTCCGAAGGGCTAATCATACCTAACTCGGGGTGAACCAAGCGCACAAGTGCTTCCATGCCCATTACAGATTCTGTTTTTAAATCAATTTTGGGCTGATAATAGACTTCAAACCAGTCGTTCTTAAGGGCTTGTCGGATCATTCCTTCAATTTGTAAACGTCTAACGGCTGATTCATTCATCGACGAATCAAATAACTGATAGCTAAATCCTGACTCTGATTTAGCGTGATACATTGCCGTATCAGCACTTTGCAACATATTTTCCGTAGTCTCACCATCATTTGGATAGATCGCAACACCAATACTACAATTCATCACTAGACTTTCACCACTTAAATCAAACGGATCTTGCATTGCACCTTCAATGTCATACAACACTTGGGTGATCATACTAATATCGTTAATATCTTCTAACAGTAAGGCAAACTCGTCACCGCCGAGTCGACATAGAAGATACTGACAGTTAATTTGATTATCGATACGCTCACTAATCATACATAATAATTTGTCGCCTTCATCATGTCCCATAGAATCATTGATCTTTTTAAAGTTATCCACGTCCATGGTTAATAATGCATGAGGCTCTTTACGGCGAATTAAATTACGGTGTGCATATTGAAAATAAGAACGATTCGGTAACTTAGTTAATGGATCGATATTGGATAGATCACGGAGTTCTTGTTCTGTTTGCTTTCGTTGAGTTATATCTGAAAACGCAGCAACGTAATGACTAATTTCATCGTCATTATCAAGCATCGGATTAACATGTAACTCTATACTATATTGTTCACCATCAGGTTTAGTCGCATTCACTTCACCATTCCAGCTCATCCCGTTATCAAGCCTACTTTTAATTACCTTAGCAACTCGACCATGATAAGTGTTGAAAACTCTCTGATTATTGAGCACCTGTTCGGGCGTAAGACCCGTAATTACAGCAAAAGACTTATTTACATCAACGACGTTAAACTGTAAATCCATAACATAAATGGCATCAGAGATATTTGACATAACATTCGCTTGCATATTCAAACGCTCTTCAGCATTTTTAAGCAACGTAATATCTCGAATGGTGCCAGACATTCGAAGTGGCTTGCCATCAGAAGTACGCTCAACAACTTTAGCGCGATCGACAATCCATATCCATGAATCTTCACCATGGCGTTTAATTCGATAACTAGCTTCAAAAAATTCGGTTTCGTCAGATAAGTGAGCCGAGAGCCGAACGGCAACTTTTTCTCTATCTTTAGGGTGAATTTTAGAAAACCCACTCTCACTAAGCCCTTGATAATCAAACTGTTGCCAATGCTCACTGTGATAAATTTTATTTTTGATGATGTCCCAATCCCACATCAAATCGCCACTACCCCATAAAGAGAGCTCGAGACGCTTGGCAGCTCTTCTTATTTCTCTGGCGGAATTTTTTCGTTGATTAACAATATGTAAAATAGTCAATACAATGATAAGAGCAATCAAGGTGTAAAAAGCAATGGCAATTGTAGACAACCACAATGGTGGTAAAATATTCACTCGTAAGCTATTAGTCGCCAACACTTCATCAGTACTTGCATTTAATGCTTGTACAACAAATTGGTATTCTCCAGCTTCTAAACTGGTATAGGTCGATGTTTGACTCTTTTTACCTTTGAGCCATGCATCATCAATGTCGATTAACTTATATTGGTATTTTACTTTTTGCGGCTGTGGATAATTTACTAAGTTATAGGTAATTTCAAATGGATAGTCAGAGTATTCTAGTGAAATTTCACTGGCAGTAATAATAGATTCTTTAAGTTTAATATTTCCGTCTTCGTTTCTTCCAATCGCCACTTCATTATTAAATACAGTGAAATCTGTAAACAGAAGCTGCGATTTAGTACTAGCAAAATCCGATACAGTTTTAGGTTTGATAAAATTGAGGCCCTTTGAACCGCCAAAAAATATCACACCACCATGACTTATTAGTGCACTATTATCATTAAAATCTAAACCGCCCAATCCATCAGAAGTATCATAATGATGAACGTCTAAATTGGACGCTAATTTTAAAATTCCGCGGTCTGTCGACATCCACAAATCATCATTATCATCTTGAAAAGCCGAGTAGATGGTTCGATTGAGTAATTTTTCATGTTTATAATGAGTTTTTATAGATTTCAGCTCATAGTCGAATTTATAAACTCCACTATCACCAGTACTAACATAAATTTCATCACCATTAACTGAAACGTTGCTGATACGTTTGCCGGACAACTCGACAACTTCTTTAGATAAGCCACTATTTAGGTCAAAGACATAAAATCCGTTTAGCGTGCCTACGTATAAGCGTTTTCCGCTATGTTTAAGCGTTGTAATATAAGGGAGTGCATCTTTCCCAAAGCTCATACCCTCGATAGGCATAGTGATTGAAGAATCTACGCCAACACGATATAACCCCTTCCCCCAAGATGATGCATAAATATAATCGTTATCATGGGCTAAATAAGTAACTTCAAAATCAATCAATGGCAATTTATTCTTAACTAATAAATTACTTTCTATAGAATATTGGTATAGGCCTTGATAAGAACCCACATAAATTTCATTATTAATAACAGCTAATGATTTTATACCGCTCAACTGCGAATCAAAATGATTTATCTGATTATCTTCAATATTAAATCGTGATAGTACAGGCGAATTGCCAGCGATCCATATTTTATTACGTTGTCCTTCCGTAATAGACCAAACAACATCGTCAGTTAACATATTATTAGATGATGAGAGGTGACTAAATAATTGTCGTTGAGCAAGATAAAGCCCTAACCCATTTTGCAGTGTGCCAAACCAAATGTTTTGCTTTTTATCAACAAGTAAAGAAAATATTTTATGGTTAGTCTCTAATCTTTCCTTTAATTTAAGTGTTGAACCATTGAGTTCATATTTAAAGATTCCTTGGTCTGACGAGAGCCATAATTCTTTATTGCTATATAACGTACCTCTAATAAATTTAACCGAGGTTTTCTTGTCTAATTCATAAACCGCAATAACTTTACCTGCGGACACATAGTAAACATCCTTATCTCTGACGATGAAATGCCCATTATTATGACTAATAGCTTGATTTATTCTCCCTTGATTAAGCGTTATACCTGTCGGATTATCTTCACTTAGTTGATAAAGATTATTAAGCAGTGGATCAACAATATAATTTTCACCACGATCAGTTGAGAGCCATATAAATCCATCGTTGTCTTGGAAGATCGTTTTCACTTCCTTTAAGGGAAAAGCCTTTTGATGAAGATAAAAATTAAATTTCTCAAATCGTTGTTTTTTCTGATTTAAAAAATAGATGCCATCACTAGCACCGATCCAGAGACGCCTGCTACGGTCTTCAAATACACTCCAAATAAATTCATCTGCTAATCCTCGATTAACAAATGAATCGAAACGCTCTAGTTTAGGATCGTACTGATTTAATCCCGTTTCTGTGCCTACCCAGAAATTTTGATTTGAATCTATAAATAATGTCGTAACATATCCGCCAGATAGGCCACTGGTAGCTGGTGTAAAATGCTTAAATTCACGACCGTCAAATCTAAATACACCAGTTTTCGTCCCAAGCCAAACAAACCCCAGTGAGTCTTCTACAAGATAAACCACACTAGCTTGGTCAAGTCCTTGCTCTTTAGTAAAATATTCAAACTTAGTAGTTAACTTAACTTGCTTTTCTGGCGAAATAGATTGTGCAATTAATGGAGGTGATAACAGAAAAAAGAAAAAGGTACAGTATAGAAAAAATCGAAGAATTGGATACATAAAAGTAACAGCCCAAAGTCAAAGCTCATCGCTTAGTAAATTAGTTTTATTTTCTTATCAAAAATAATCCTTTATAGACAGAAAATACAAGTTAACAAAACAAATTAATAATTGCTATTAAAAGCCAGATCATTTGGCAGATTTGTTAATATACTAAGTCATGATGAGAATGAGAAGAGTTAAAATAGCGTTTAACATCAAACGCTATTTAATTAAGCAGGTACTTATTGAGGGTTAGCAACAATGTCTAGTTCGACACGTCGGTTAGCTTGTCGTCCCTGAGCTGTTTCGTTTGAAGCAATAGGTGATTGAGAACCAAAACCACGACTCATCAAACGAGCAGCGTTAATGCCACGCTGTTGTAAATAACCAGCGACTGCTTGTGCACGATTGGCAGACAATGTTTGGTTACGGTTCGCACTGCCAGTACTATCAGCATGACCAGCGACCATTAATCGCGTATCTTCAAATTTCGCTAACACACGTGCTACGCCGTCTAAGGTATTATAGAAATTTGGACTAATGTCATATTTACCTGTTTTAAAGGTAATATTGCCCGGCATAATTAAGCGAATTTTATCACCGTCACGCTGAACCTGCACACCAGTACCAGCCATTTCTTTACGAATTTCTGATTCTTGAGAATCCATATAAGCACCAATACCCGCGCCAATAGCACCACAACCTAGGCCAGCGTTGCGAGCGTGCTTACTATTTTTCTTAGAGCCAATTAATGCACATACGACTGCGGCACCTAAACCATAGGTTGTTGCTTTGTTAGTACGACTTTCGCCTGTATATGGATCGACAGATTGACATGCTCCTAAAGTAAGAGTTGCAGAAGCAACTAGAACGGCCGTTAGTTTCTTTGTAAATAATTTCATATTTTTATCCAATTATGCGCTAAATTCCGAGATGTATTATAGCTTAATCATCGATGCTGAATGCACCCTAAACGAGAGGTTTTTACAATACTTTTCAATTGTTTTATAAAAATTACATTAACCTACCAATAACTACTTTTCACCATAATTTATAGATTGATGTGTTGCTAAAACTTCAATTTCATCACCGACGCTGATTATTCCATGATTACGAGCAACTAGATTTTCACCAAACATTAAACGTCCTTTAGGATCAGCACGAAATGTTTTGAGTGTAGCTAAAGGCTCTTTACTTTGTCTAAACGAATAATCCGTCATATTAACCGTTGTCATGACACAGCGCTCACAAGGTTTCACAAATTCAAACTCAACACTACCAATTTTAACTCGCTGCCATGTATCTTCAATAAACGCAGGCGCGCCATCAAACACTAAATTAGTTCTAAACTGCGCCATAAGTGATTGTTCGCTGGCTCGTTGATTCAACTCATTTAGCGAGTTTTCCCCTATAATCAGTAATGGATAACCATCGGAAAACGCAAGTGCTTGTGATGAGTTTTCAACGAAACGTAGTGATTCATTTGATACAGATACCAATCGTACATCTTGAGACAGCACACGACTAAACCATCGATTAATTGAGTCATCAGCACATGCAGCTAGCATCTCATAACGCCAGATATTAACGTCAACGGCACATGTAAATTGCGACTTACTAATCGTCAAATTCGCGCCATCTGGGCTAATAACTATCCACCCATCATCATTTAGTAAAACTTGAAAGCCTAATAAATGGGGCCATTTTCGGGCTGTTACAAATTTCCCCTTGTTATCAATCAACATTAATTGTCGGTCAAATGCTAATCCAGTTTTACCAACATGAGCATGCGACAAAGATATGCCACCTAAAGATTTTATTGGATAGACATTGATTTGCGTCAGCGTTGCCATAAAATAATCCATTACAATGATTTGATATGGCTGCACTATAGCAAACTAGAAAATCACGCGCCTAAATAAATCCCAATTAGTTAGTAGTTACATTGCGTTAGGATGACAAATAATTATGAACCCCATTAATCGATTTTTTAACCCTAAATCTATAGCAGTCATAGGGGCATCGAATTCTGTGCATCGCGCAGGTAATCTTATTATGCGTAATCTACTGCAAGGGAATTTTTCTGGCCCCATCATGCCGGTCAATTCAAAGCATCAATCAATATGTGGGGTCTTGGCTTATAAAAATGTTGCTCAATTACCACAGGTTCCAGATTTAGCAATTATTGCAATCAATGCTCGCCACTGCGTAAAAGTCTTGACTGAACTTGGGGAGTTAGGTTGCCAACAAGTGATATTACTTGCAGCAGGCATAGATCAGTTGCCCGAAGTTGATGACTTGTCAGGTAATGAGCAACTAAAATCTATTGCCAAGCAATACGGCATTAGAATATTAGGTGGTAGCAGTCTTGGTATGCAAATTCCTCACCTTGGCCTCAATGCCAGTTTTGCCCACCAGCAGGCACAAAGCGGAAAGATCGCGTTTATTTCGCAATCCTCATCCGTAGCTACGACAGTGTTAGACTGGGCCAACCATAAGAATATGGGATTTTCTTATTTTGTTTCCGTCGGCGAAACAATTGATTTGAGCTTCAATGAAATTTTAGACTTTTTAAGCCGCGATCCTAAAACACAAGCAATTTTACTTTATATTGACGGCATTAAAGACCATCGTCACTTTATGTCTGCAGCGCGTACAGCTGCTCGCGCTAAACCTATTATTGTCATTAAATCAGGTTCAACGAGTGAAGGGGCGATTTCAGTCTCCCATCATACCGGCGTGATGGCTGGGTGTGATGCTGTCTACGATGCCGCATTTAGACGTGCAGGTATGTTACGAGTAAATCACTTACGAGAACTATTTGCGGCATTTGAAACGCTAGCTCACACGAAACCGCTATCAGGGGAACGCCTTGCCATTGTGACTAATGGCGGAGCGCCAGGTATTATGGCTGTAGATACTTTGATTTCTCGTGGCGGTAAGCTTGCTGCACTTGAAAGTGACATCATTGAAAGATTATCAACACTTCTACCAAACCACTGGTCAAAAGCGAACCCTGTCGATATCGCAGGCGATGCAAGCCCTGAACGATTTTCAAAAACACTGTCGATCCTACTAGATTCAAAAGAGATCGATACATTGCTAGTTATTCATTCGCCGTCAGCAGTAGCGAGTGGCGAAGAATTTGCACAAGCAATTATCAAGAGCATTAATCAACACGCACGTGGTAGACAGATTAATATTCTAACTAATTGGATGGGAGAAGATTCTGCCCACCAAGCTCGCAAGATGATTAGAAAAGCAGGTATCCCTACATTCAGAACACCAGATGGTGCAGTTGGCGCTTTTATGCATATGGTTGAATATCGCCGCAATCAACGTCTGTTACAAGAAACACCTAAATCGATTTCTCGTCATTATCAAACTGCACCTGATGAAGCACGGAGAATTGCTCAAGATCTTATCGCCAGTGGCCATAACGTTATTGACTTGAATAAAGCAGCGCCACTGCTAAATCTCTATGGTTTAAATTCATTAGCCACACACCATGTCGACTCACCAGAAAAAGCGGCGGCACTTGCTACAAAAATCGGATATCCTGTTGCACTAAAACTTAGCGCACCAGCATTAACCCATAAAGCGTCAATCGATGGCATCAAACTCAATCTAATGAACGAAGACGCTGTAAAGCTTCATGCACAAACAATGCTTGAAGCACAAAGCGACAACGAACATATCGACGGGTTGAACCTGCAACAAATGGCAAACACGGCAGGTACACAAGAGTTAAGATTCGCTATGCACAACGATGCGATTTTTGGACCAGTGTTATATATTGGTGAAGGCGGAACAAGCTGGGATTTAACGCAAGATGCCGCGGTAGCTCTCCCACCATTAAACACGGCTCTGGCTCGATATCTGATCATTGGCGCTATAAAAAGTGGAAAGATAAAAGCACACAGAGCGTTAACCGAACTTGATATTAACGCCCTTTCCATCACCATAACTCAGTTGTCTTATCTTATTATCGACTGTCCTGAAATTGCGTCCTTAGATATCAATCCATTGTTAATGCAAGACGACAATGCGACTATTCTAGACGTCAATATGCAACTGAAACTGTCTCTTATACACATCTCCGAGCCCACGAGACTAGGCATGATCTCGT
>CAJXRU010000152.1 GCA_913060565.1 uncultured Gammaproteobacteria bacterium
CCTAGTCTCGTGGGCTCGGAGATGTGTATAAGAGACAGGCTTTAAACGATGCCCTTATTGTAAAAGCTGCTGATAGATTAGCTAATATGCGCGCTTGTGTTGCTGGAAAGCGCCATGATTTATTGGCGACTTATTTATTAGAATATAATGCTTTCAAACAGGCCGCTTTTCGCAAAGGCTTGTGTGATGAACTGTGGCATGCACTCGATGAAATCGTTGTCAATCATCGCTAAATATTTTGGAATTCACCCAGTGATGAGAATAAATTGAACCTTGTTTGATTGGCCAAGTCTATTGGCTGTTGAACGATAACGGATTTATTCAATTGAGCACACAACCTAAACTATCTAATGCCATTATCTGGTCAGTGATTATTCACAGCATGCTATTGTTGGCTATTGTGCTGCAGGTTAATTGGGGAGCAGCAAAGAAACAACAAAAATTTACAAAGGATATCGTTAAACAAAATATTATTGCCGCAAAATTAGTGATTACTCAAGCGAAAAATCGACGTGACAAATCAAGGCAAAAAGTTAAAAAAAACAACGAAGACGTAAAACCAGTAAAGCCTAAAAAGACGATTACCGATGAAAAAGTTGTTGCTAAAAAAGATATTGCAAAGCCCAAACCAGCTGAAGAAGTGAATGAACCGTTAAAAGAAAAGGTTATTCCCCCGCCAGTTGAAAAAGAACAACGTATTAACGATGATGAAAATAATCCAGAAGTAATGCAGCAATCAGTCATAGTCAATGCTCCGATTTCGCCAAAATCAATAAGCACGCTTGAGATGAGTCGTCGTTATATTCAGCAGCAAACTGAGCAAGCGCCTACTTACCAAAATGGCACCGCTAATGCTGGAATGTCAATGATGAATAATGACTTGCCTGTTCATAATTATGAATATATTGAAGAAAAATCCATTGATGAAAAAAGCGAAATTAAGATAACCTGTGATTCGACGCTTAAATCAGTGTCAGTAGCTATTTCTGCGAGTCTCTTAGGAGGAACACTTAGGTGTCAGCCTGGACCTGACTTAACTCCCTTTATAAAACAAAAGAAAAAGCCTAAGTTTAAATACAAATTAGACCAATAGTGACGACAATGACCGAATTCGAATTTGCACATAATTATCTGTTAAATAAACCTGAAACCAGTCAATACTTTCCGTTTGGCGATGATGTTTATGTTTATAAAGTGAAAAACAAGATGTTTGCGACCTTAGCTATTGGTAAAGCGGGAAAAGGGGATGGAGACAAGCGAGATTGGTGGCTAAATTTAAAATGCGACCCACAAGAAGCTATGATGTTGCGGGATATTTTTGAATCCGTCATTCCCGGTTATCACATGAATAAAAAGCATTGGAATACCGTCATCCTTGATGGCTCAATTCCCCAAGGCGAAATTGAGCGAATGATCGATAATTCGTATATGCTTGTGGTCGAAAAAATGACCAAGAAAGATCAAGCATCAATCTTGGTGCATTTTTAATAAAGTAAGTTAGTAAGCTTACTGTATTGTGCAGAACTCTTCGATGAACTGTGCTTTGGGCATGGTCTTTTTTCCTTTCAATATAGATACCGAATATTCTTCGTTTAGCTTGAGAGAATACTGTTTTGTTAATTCCACATCGTTTTCTGGAAACTCTGGATGTCGTTTAATATAGGCTTCGTACATTTCTTTTGAGTGCAAAAAGTAGAACATTTTATTTCCGCTATTGTTGACTACTTCAAATTCACTGTTATTACCGTGACAAGAAATTCCTCGCTTAGGTTCTTTGTTAAACTGTTTAATAATGGCATTGCTTCTACCCATAGTAGGGTACATTGAATAAGCCTTAATGAAGTATTCTAATAAGTTGTCATCACAGTAATCTCGTATGCCAAATTTAGAATAGTTAACGTTTTTACAAGCTAATCCAGTATTAAAGTAGGCTGAGGCTATGTCGCGTTTATTTGCGAGGTTGGACTTTATTACTTCATAGGAGGCTTTTAACGAGGGTTCCATATGTTTTAATTTTAATGCGGTAATTGCGTAGTTATTTAACGCTTTGATGTTTTGAGTATCGATTTCGATAGCTTCCTTAAATATTGCCTCGGCGTCTACTAAATTTCCGTTAGCGAAGAGTTGTTCTCCTTTGAGGTTTAATGTGGCCACAATCGTTTTCAACTTTTCTTTACTAGGAATTTTGAGTAATCTCTCGACCTGTAGTTTGTCTGTTACTGATAGTCGTTTGTTATTAAATTTTGTTAGCCAATCTATGGGGCGCTCTTTATTTTTTTCATAACCTGCCTCTACATTGGCGTAAATTGACGCGTTATTCGCGATTAACAATTCGATGACAGTCTTATCCGCATATCTGACGGCGTAATGTAACGGTGTGATATTTGCTGTCTCAAGATTATGAGAACATCTATCCCATGGAATGACTGTTCCAGTATTGACCTGTGCTCCTGCATCAATAAGTAGTTTGATAGATTCTATATTATTACTTTGAGCAGCATACATAAGAGGTGTCTTTGAAAACTTGTTTTTTACATTTGGATCAAAGCCTGATTGTAGGAGAAAATCCAATGCTCCAGGGTAGCTGACTGCAATGTTGATGACACTTTCATTGTACTTATTATGGCCTTTTTTTACTTTTGATAAATCTATATTCTTGAGTTCTTCTAATGGCAGTTTATTTAATATTGCGTGTCTAAGAGCGACTTCTTCATGTGAACTAAAAAACTGCTCTCGACTAAAAAAGAATCCATGAGTAATTGCCGATTCTAATGCATGTTTCGCCGTCTTATTGGATTGAGATATTGTCCAATTATTCGCTTGTTGAAAAAACATTGATAGCTCTTTTTGGGTTCTTTCTAATTGAAGTTTAAAGTTAAGCAACGCTTGTTGTTCTGAAGTGCCTACTAAAGCCCATTTTTCTAATTTTTTAATGATAGTCGTGTAGTCATTGGTATTAGAATAATGATTAACTCCCCATGGTCTGGTGAGTACTAGTTTGAGTGCATTTGATAAGTTACTTCCCAAAAATCCCTCAAGCTTACGACCACCGCAGCGATCTATTCCCAGACTAATGTTTGATATTGAACGGTATAAATCAGCAATGCTCTTTTGAGCAGAAAAGTAGCTATGCTTTTTGTTAAAAGAAGGAGTTGTAATATTGAAATTGATTTGGCAAGCTGCCTGCCATCTAATATCACGGGTTAGGCGGTAAACATATAGATTATTAAAGTATGGAGCATCTTGTCCTACTACAAATAGGTATGGCACTTTCTCATTTGATAAAGCCAGCGTGTATTCGTAACTCATTGGAGGCGGGGCCGTTTTTGCAAACTCCCTTAATTCTGCACGAGATTTTGTTGAGAGTGGTAATTTAGACACAAGAGCTTGTGTTCTATCACAACGTCCGCCACATCGGGCGTGGCTAAAATTAGTTAGAAATAAATTTTTATCATAGGCATTTAATTCGTTAAGCTCAGTGCCTCCTAACTTCTTCCAATTTAATATTGGTATTGCATTGGCGCTGTTATAACTTGATTGCCAGCTTGCCTTTGAATAGAATTTTATCTTTGCATCTGTTAATAGTGGTCCACAGCTAATATCATTATCTGATACTAATTGAGGCTCACTCCAAGTTGTTTTAGAAATAATGGAGGATGACTTTTGGAATGAAAATGACTGAAAAGAGAAAGCTAATAAAAAGAAAGTAACGCAAAACCGCAGCATCTATATTGTCCATAATATCAAGTAGAATAACTGGCATTGTACATATAAAAAATTAACTTTTCTCAATTAAAATAATTATTTACCTTAAATACTAAGAAATGACCAAGAAAGAAAGAGTGTCGATCTTGGTGCATTTTGATAACTAGCTGTTATGCGTGATTTCGCAGTGTTTTCATATCACTCAATAGCTCTTCCATTTTTTTAAATTGACGGCCATAAACGATATTTAGGTCTAGGCGGTAAAGAGCATCGGCATAATAGGTAATGATTAAAAATGCGACGCTAATAATACCAGCTAAGTAATAAGGCAAACCGAGTATCAGAATGTCTGTTGGAAATTTCTCAAGCATTAATGCAATAACTTTACCGCCAGCTTTGCTCACCACACCTTGGGTGACCATGCCGATAAAAAACAATGGATAGAAGAATCGATAATAGACAGCATAGGTTTTTATGGATGTTTTGAGCCAGTGATCAAAATTAATTAAGTAATCAAAGCTGCTTTGCCCTTTGGATATGTTGTTGGATTTTCCTAGTTCTTTTTGAGCAATAACAACTAACGGTATCAGTAGGGCACAAATATAGAGTCCTAAAAACGGTGCGCCAATTAAGCTCATTACAATAAGCATGATAATTGAGCCTATAATGATCGCCCTAATATTGATGGCGAACATATTGAGCAATTTATCCACCAAATTTTGCGACTTTCTGTTGTATAGATCGTTAACTTTTGGCGCGTCTAGTTGTGTTTCGTTAATAAAACCTTCTTTCCACATGGCTTCGATTGATTTAGTCATGGCTTACTCCTTATGTGCAATAAATTTGCTTAACTTAGTTTTAATTCGATTGATTCGCACACCGATATGATTGATATTGCTACCGATGATGTCACTGATCTCTTGATACGATTTTTCTTCTAGGTACAGCAATATCACCGCGCGGTCGGTCTCCGACAAATGTTTTATCGCGTTGTAGAGCACGTTAATATCATCATTAGCGAATGCTTTACTGTCATCGACAATTTCTTCTGGCAGTGCATCAGAAACGATGGTGCTATGACCGTTCTTTTGTTTCTTTAAGTAGGTCAGGCATACGTTTAAAGAAATGCGATAAATCCACGTTGACCATTCGCTTTGTTCATTAAAGTTGTCTTTACTGCGCCAAATCTGTAGGCATACCTCTTGGTAATAATCTTCAAAATCTTCTTGCGTATTAGTATACGCACGGCAAATTTTGATGATGATGCCAGCAAACGGCAGTATCGACTGTTGATAGAAATCACTGGTCATGAATGTCCTAAAAGTTGCTTACTGTTTATTAAAAGATATCTAGTTAGTGGCTATCGAATTCGTTTTATTACACGCTCATAAAAATATTTTTATCTGTGCTCAATAAAAATGATGACAATTGTCATATTACGCCATGACAAAGCGCTCTGATAATACAAGTTAAGGGCAGGCATGATAACCCTATCTACAGATAGGAGAGTCTAATGAATTCAATAATCGATATAAATGGGTTGAGCTTTCAATACGCCAGTGGCGAAACTCAGCGACAAGTGCTCGATGAATTATCCCTTAGCATTAGTCGTGGACAAATTGTTTGTTTGCTAGGCGCTAACGGTGCAGGGAAGAGTACCCTCATTAATTTAATGTTAGGGCGTCTAAAAGTGCGACAGGGCAATATTGAAATTTTTGGTCAGCTGCATACGAGCCGTGAAATACGCCAACGTTTAGGTGTTATGTTGCAAAATTCTGCTGCGCCCGATAGAGCTAAGGTATGTGAGTTACTTGAATTGTTTCGCAGTTATTACGATGCTCCTTTACCGCTGACGCAGCTTTATGATGATTTACAGTTAGGCGGTATTAAAAATCAATATTTTGGTTCTTTATCTGGTGGTCAAAAACAGTTGGTGTTGCTGGCGATAGCTTTGTGTGGCGACCCTGATTTGTTGTTCTTAGATGAGCCAAGTGTCGGCATGGATGTCTCTACACGCCGTGTGCTCTGGCAAGTAATTGAGCGTTATAAGTCCCTTGGTAAAACAATTATGTTAACCACGCATTATCTGGAAGAGGCCGACGCGCTAGCTGATCGTATTGTTGTGCTTAAAAATGGAAAGATAATCGCCGATGATACCCCCCAAGGCCTGAAAGTCGCGTTTTCTCACAAGTTAATTAAAGCCAAAACATCGCTAGCAATGGATGTCATACGCTCGCTCGATGGCGTGATAAACGTCACTCAATACGGTCGCTACCTCGAAGTGACAACCACCAATGCTGCTAGCACTGTTGCAAAATGGCAAGCGCAGGATCCACAAATAGACGATCTCACCATTAATAATTGCGATTTAGAGCAAGCCTTTATTCAACTAACTGACGAGAAAACAGCGCAAAATAATGAGGAGAACGTGGCATGAATTCACTAGATAATCATCAAGGACAAGGGCTCATTTCATTTGCTTATGAGCTTAAAATCGATATTAAAATGGCATTACGTGAACCAAGCTTTATTTGGCCGACGTTGGCATTTCCGCTGATGTTTTACGTATTTTTTGGTATTGTTTTTAGCGATCACGCTGGGCAAAGTTCATCAACTTACTTAATGGTGTCCTATGGCGTATTTGGCATTATGGCACCGGCATTATTTGGTTTTGGAGCGAGTGTCGCGTCAGAGCGAGATAAAGGTTGGCTGGCCATCAAGCAAATATCACCCGTCTCACCGTGGCAATATATGATTGCAAAGCTCATTAACGCAATCCTTTTTTCGCTGATTATTGTGATTGGTTTGTTTATTCTTGGTGCTGTTTTTGGCGATGTGGTGTTAACACGTATGCAATGGTTGTCTATTGCAGGCCTAATGCTGCTTGGAAGCCTGCCATTTTGCGCCATTGGATTAGCGATTGGATTTTGGGTTAAAGCCAAATCAGCAACCGCAGTGCTAAACCTCATTTTCTTACCAAGCGCTTTTTTATCTGGCTTGGCAATTCCAGTAATGATATTTCCGACGTGGTTGCAAACTGTCGCAATGATGTTGCCGCCATATCATTTATCACAACTTGGTTTGCACTTAGTTGATATGAGCTTAGGTCAATCAATTTGGCTACATATTAGTTTTCTGCTAACGACCTTAATTATCGCCACATTCATCGCCGTCAAAGGCTATCAGCACTGTCAAACTAACTAATCGGGTATTCATAATGAAAAATATTCTTATGACATTGAGCGTTATTGGCTTGTTGGTATTGCTATTTATGCTATTGCCAACGCCAAGAGAGCCAAAACAAGAAGGCGAAAAGATAACTATTATTAGCGGCGCGACCGTGTTTGACGGCAACACTTGGCTAGGCGAAACAGACGTTGCATTCCAGCACGGTCTTATTATTGGCTTGGGCTCTAAATTAACCAATAAACATAAAGCGGCAAATGTGATTGATGCGTCAGGTCAGTATTTGATCCCTGGTTTAATCGATGCTCATACCCATGCTTGGGATAACGCTTTAAAAGATGCGGTGAAATATGGCGTGACGACAGAATTAGATATGTTCACCAATAATGCATTCGCATCAATCCAGCGCCCAATGCGCGAGCAACATAATGTTGATGTACAACAAGCGGATTTATTCTCTGCTGGCACCTTAATTACCGCACCTAAAGGTCATGGCACTGAATATGGATTTGAAATCGACACCATTGAAAATGCAGCGCAGGCTAATGATTTTGTAACGGCGCGTATCAATGAAGGCTCTGATTACATAAAAATTGTATATAACGCCACAAGCCGTTATATGCCCTCAATCGATAAAGCAACGCTCCAAGCGTTAGTTCTAGCAGCACATCAACAAGGTAAGCTAGCGGTTGTTCATATTAGTGATTTGCAATCGGCGCACGATGCGATAGATGCTGGTGCCGATGGTTTGGTGCATGCTTATGTGGGAAAGGAGAACGTGGAACAACAGGCATCGCTTGCACAAAAAATGGCCCGTGATAAGCAGTTTATGATCCCGACGTTATCAGTGATTGCGTCGATGACGGGTCAAGATCATAGTGCGCAGTTAATTGCTGACTTTAGCCATAAACCACGATTTAAGGTGGAAGATGTCAGTAGTCAACTTTCAAACTTGCGTGCAAACAACGATAGACAATCGCTGTTTGAAATGACGCAGCAGCAAATCTCGCTTTTACATAATGCTGGCGTGATGATTTTAGCCGGTACTGATGCGCCAAACCCCGGTACGGCTCATGGTATTAGTATGCATTTAGAACTGCAATTACTCGTTGAAAGCGGATTAACGCCGACACAGGCATTAATGGCGGCAACCTCTAATGTAGCAAAAGCATTTAAGTTAACTAATCGTGGGTTAATTGCCACTGATTATAAAGCAGATTTTGTGTTACTAAATCGCGACCCTAAAGTCGATATTACGAACACTCGCGCTATCAACACCGTTTTTAAAAACGGTTTTCAAATTAACTATAATGCGCAAGAACAGCAAAATAGTGTTATCAATGCCATGATGTTTAGTGATTTTGATAAGGGATTAACATCAGCGCTCAATACAACTTGGTATCCGACAACTGATGAACAATTTGGTGGTAATTCAACCGTTGATATTGTGCGCAAGGCAGGAGAGCAAAGCAGTCATTTGTACATTACGGGAGAGTTAAAACGTAAATTTAGTTTTCCTTGGGCTGGGGCGTTTATCTCCTTTAGTGAAGATAACAAACAGCCAATGGATTTAATTCATTTAAAAGGCGTTGCGCTCGATGTTAAAGGCACTGCTGGCAAATATAAATTGATGTTAATGTCCACCAAGCAACAAATGCGTCCGGTTGAGATTCCTTTTGATGTTACTCAACAGTTGCAGCGGATAACGGTGTCGTTTTCAACGATTAAGCCGCAATTACTCAATAGTGTTACTGGTATGGTCATCGTGGCGTCGCTGCCAACAGAAAAGTTTGAGCTAATGATTGATAACATTGAATTTGTTGAATAATTTGTTATGACACTTTAGAGTTAGCTTATGAATTTATTAAAGAAAATACATCATCGTTTAGTGCCATGTGAGGCAGATATGGGATTTATCCCTTATCTATCACCTGTCTCTTATACACATCTCCGAGCCCACGAGACTAGGCATGATCTCG
>CAJXRU010000153.1 GCA_913060565.1 uncultured Gammaproteobacteria bacterium
GGCGCGCTTCTCGACTTGCTGAAATCGAGCATCTTCATGTAGCTTGGGTATATATTCAAAGGAAATAGCTCTATAATTAGGTTTTGGACGTAGGCAACTGTATGGCATCTGCATCACAGATAATTATCGTCAGTGACATCTTCGGGCACAACGACTACTTAAAACAACTCATTGCTGATTGTCGCTTTTCCTCAACAGTGACAATTATTGACCCATATGATGGACACTGTCTTAAATTTGACGGACAAGCTGATGCGTATGAATGCTTTACCCACAATGGTGGATTAGATGCATTGACATGCAAAGTTAAAATGCTTATTTCTACACTATCACACCCGTGCTTTTTAATTGGATTTAGCGCAGGCGCAAGTGCTATTTGGCGTGTTTTAGCGGATAGCGAGCATGCTGATATGATCGAAGGTGGGTTATGTTTCTATCCGGGACAAATTAGATATCATCTGGATTTAACACCGTTATCTCCGGTTGAGCTGATTTTCCCTAGTCATGAAGCGCATTTTGAACTGCAGCCAGTTATTGAGTCAGTCCGGTTACTGCCCCATACACTATGTCAGCAACTAGACGCGCAACACGGGTTTATGAATCGACAGCTGGTGGAGTTTGATCAAGGCATTTATAACGAGTTCTGTCAGAATTTATCACAAAAAAAAGGTAGCGATTAAGCTACCTTTATTTCACATCGATTTAGTATTTAAGAAAGTTCTTTCTTAATAAAATCAACAATTTCAGCAACAGGAACTTCTTGCTTATCGCCGCCGCGACGAGATTTATACTCAAATACACCGTTGTCCAAGCTTTTTTGTCCGATAACGATGGTATGAGGTATGCCGACAAGTTCCATATCAGCAAACATAACACCTGCACGCTCTTTACGATCGTCAAATAGTACTTCAATGCCTGCGTCTTGAAGCTGGGTGTAAAGTGTTTGAGCTGCCTCTGCAATAGTTTCTGATTTGTGCATATTCATTGGCACGATAACAACTTTAAATGGCGCTATCTGTTGTGGCCACATGATACCGTTCTTATCATGGTTTTGTTCAATGGCTGCGGCAACGATGCGCGATACACCTACACCATAACAGCCCATATTTAGTGTTTGTTGTTTGCCTTGCTCGTTTAATACGCCTGCGCCCATTGCATCTGCATACTTGTCACCTAGTTGGAAAATATGACCAACTTCGATACCACGTGCAATTTCAAGTTTACCTTGACCACATGGGCTAGGATCGCCAACTTCAACGTTGCGTAAATCAACAATGTTAGCATCTGCTAATTCAACATCACGTTGCCAGTTCGCGCCAGTGTAATGAACGCCGTTTTCATTGGCGCCACATACGAAATCACTTAAGTGAGCCGCTGCACGGTCAACAAATACTGGAATAGCTAAACCAATAGGGCCAATTGAACCAGGGCTAGCTTTTGCAGCTTCTTTGACTTGCTCATCAGTGGCAAATTCAAATGGTACGGCAATGCCGTCAACTTTTTCTGCTTTTACATCATTAAGTTCATGATCGCCACGTAATACAACGGCAATGACTGGTGCTTCTTCAGTACCACCTTTAACCAACAAGGTTTTCACTGAGGTAGTTGCATCAATATCTAATAATTTTGCTACTTCATCGATAGTGCGCGCATTTGGCGTATCAACTTTAGTAAGTTCTTGCGTTGGTGCAGGGCGCTCGCCTTGAGGCGCTAATGCCTCTGCCTTTTCGATGTTGGCTGCATAGTCTGAACCATCACTAAATACGATAGCGTCTTCGCCTGACTCTGCTAACACATGGAACTCGTGTGACAATGCGCCGCCGATGCTGCCGCTGTCTGCTAATACTGGACGGTACTCTAAACCTAGGCGATCAAAGATTCGGCAATAAGCATCAAACATCACGCGGTAGGTTTTTTCCATACACTCGTCTGATAGATGGAAAGAGTATGCATCTTTCATCAAAAATTCACGTGAGCGCATTACACCAAAACGTGGACGAACTTCGTCACGGAATTTGGTTTGAATTTGGAATAAGTTCATTGGTAGCTGTTTGTAGCTTCTGAGCTGGTTACGCACCATATCAGTAATAACTTCTTCATGAGTTGGGCCTAATACAAAAGGGCGCTCATGACGGTCTTTAATACGTAATAATTCAGGACCAAATTGTTCAATACGACCTGTTTCTGCCCATAAATCTGCTGGCTGAACCATTGGCATTAATACTTCAACGCTGCCAGCACGTTCCATTTCTTCACGAACGATGTTTTCTACTTTCTTCATCACTCGTAAACCCGAGGGTAACCAAGTATATAATCCCGAAGCTAAGCGGCGAACCATGCCGGCGCGGATCATAAGTTGATGACTAACAATTTCTGCATCATTTGGTGTTTCTTTTTGAGTGGCTAATAAGTAGCTGGTAGTACGCATTGCAATGCCTTTAAAAAGTTATAGAACGAAAATTAAAGGCGGATTGTATCAGGTGTAACCCTAGCTGTAACTAGATAGGATGAATATTTGTTACAAGTATGCAGTCGTCGATTACTTGCCAGTGCACATCGAAATTATAGAGCTCGACGCGATACACTTTATCGTCAGTTTTTTGCTGTTTATAAGCGGGTCTAGGATCTTGTGCCAATATTTGCTCAATCAATACTTCAAACTCGTTAGGCACATCATGTTGATTCAGAAAGCTGACCGCCAATTCAGAAAAGTTGACTGTTTTAAGTTGCGGTGCGTCTGGTGCAAATCCGCACTCAGCATCAATGACATCACAATAGCTGATATAGGGTTTGACATCATAAACCGGTGTACCATCGAGCAAATCGATACCACTGACTTCTATGCTTGCCATATTGTCTTTGATAATGACGCGTTCAAATTTAACTGCTGATAGCCCCAAGCCGTTTGGTCTAAATGTTGAGCGCGTCGCCAATACGCCAGTTTTTTTGTTACCGCCAAGTCGCGGTGGACGCACCAAAGGCTGCCATCCTTTATCGCTATTTTCATGAAAACCAAAGACCAACCACAAATGTGAAAATGTTTCGAGGTCACGCACCATATCTGGAGAATTGTAGCCATCAGACAACTTAATTATGCCTCTTGCTGCTGGAGCGAGTCTTGGCTGGCGAGGAATTGAAAACTTTTGTTTAAACGGTGAACAGAGAACGCCAATAGGTTCGATAGTTGTTTTATTTAACATGAGAAAAAATGAGCTGCTATTTTTTGATTGGTATAAGACACAAAAAAGGGTAAGCAAGCTTACCCTTTTTAAATATCCGTTAGTTTAGCAATTAAACTACAGTGATGTTCTCAGCTTGAGGACCTTTTTGACCTTGAGTTACAGTGAACTCAACTTTTTGGCCTTCAGCAAGAGTTTTGAAACCGTTGCCGTTGATTGCGCTGAAGTGTGCGAACACATCTGGACCTGATTCTTGTGAAATGAAGCCGAAGCCTTTAGATTCGTTGAACCATTTAACGGTACCAGTAGTAGTAGACATAGTTATATCCTATAAAATTCATTAGTAATTATTGCCAAACATTTTGGCTAAGCGTTGTAAGTTTTGCTATTACTTATGAGAAACAAGGCGAGGTCTTAACCAAAGGCTGAACATCGAAATTGAGCATAAATATCAGAAAATTACTTGCAAGCTCGAAACATTATATAGCGGAATATAGGCGAGTCAATTGTTATCGGAATAAAATCTGTTCTTTTTTTAACCTGGGCTTAACATGTCACTTTTGTGTCATAAAAAAGCCACTAAATGCTTGTTAAAAAGCAATATAGTGGCTTTATCGTGAACTACTTTTTGGCGTTAATTGTTACTTAATTGCAACTTTTTGCTGATATTTCTCATAAAGCTGACGATGACGATTGTTTAAATCAACGCTACGCCCATCAATAAACATCTGTTGTACTCTATGTGTTTGATAATCCATCACATCACCATTGGTAATGATTAACGACGCCGATTTACCAACATCAAGAGAGCCTAACTGTTTGTCGACACCCAATAATTTAGCTGGCGTTAGGGTAATAGCTTCAAGCGCGGCTTTTTTCCCTAGTCCATATTTAGCAGCCATACCCGCTGCAAATGCTAGAGAACGACTATCCCAAGCACTTTCATAGCCAATCACAACAGTCACACCAGCGTCTTTTAGCTGGCTTGGTGTTTTGAAGGCTTGATCAATATCTTCATCGCCACGCGCCGGTATACCAAACGCATGCGTATAGATAACTGGTACCTGTTGAGCGGCAATTTGCTCTTTGGCAATCCACGCATCACGGCCGCCAACAATAACTATATTTATGTCATGTGTGCGGTTAAAGCGCAGGGCTTGCTCAATTTCGTTGATGGCATCGGCGTGAACAAATAGTGTTTTCTCTTTGCTCCATAAGCCAAGCATTGCGTGCCAGCGAATATCTTGCTCGATTGTTTTGTCAGCATTATAAGCGGTGGCATAACGTTTAGATTGGGCAAAATAATCAGTCAAACGATCTAGACGCTTTTGATATGATTTTAATGCCTTTGGCAAACGTTTCTTTGACACCCAATAACCAGGTTTTGATGGCCAGAACAAATGTACGCCGACAGCTGACTTAACTAAGCCATCATCAATGTTCCATGCATCTAGATTGATGACTGATGATTGTCCACCTAACATATAGCCGCTTGGTGTCACCTGTACGTGGGTAATGCCGTTAGCACGAATAGTTGGAATAATCTCAGAATCTGGATTGTAGGCAACATGTGCCAACAAGTGTGGGTTATCTTCACCCACTTCTGTGATATCAACGGTCGCTCGTACTGATTCAATCTCACGTAGGCCAAGTTGACTTACGGTTGAGATAAGGCCTGGATAAACATGCTTACCTTGACCATTAATAACTTGTGCATTTGACGGTTGAGATAGCTGTTTACCAATGGCTGCTATTTTGCCATCTTTAAGTAAAATATCACTGTTATTAAGAACGCCATTGCTGACCGTATGTAACGTAGCGCCTTTAATGAGGATTGGAGCACTTTGTTTTTTACCCGGCACCATATCGTGGCTCATAGCGCTACTCATGCTTAAAGCACAAGTAATGCCAAGCATCCATTGTTGTAATGTTGAAATTTTAGCAGTCATGATTAGTGTACTCCATGATCGATGTGTTGTTGCCAAGTGTCATGTTGATCATCACAATGCCAAACAGGTTGAATCATTTTCTCGCTTGCACTGAGTGCAGTTGAGCTTACTTTGGGTGATTTATCGCCAATTAATTTATTGATTAACTGAGATTTTTCAACACGCTGCGCTTTTCGAGCTACCATGTCTGTTGCTAAGTCGAAGTACTGACGACCGTCAATCCAAGTTTGCTCTGCGCGGGCGTATACTGACAATGGGTTGTGATCCCAGATAACGAAATCAGCTTGCTTACCTGTTTTAATACTACCTGTGCGATTATCAATTTTTAACTGTTTAGCAGGGTTAATGGTTACCATTTTCCATGCGTCTTCTTGTGACATATCACAGTAAGTAATCGATTTTGCAGCTTCTTGATTCAAACGACGTTGTAAATCTGGACTATCAGAATTAATACTCGTTAATACGCCACGTTGATTCATCAAACAGGCATTTTGCGGGATCGCATCATACACTTCAAATTTGTAACCCCACCAATCAGCAAATGTAGAGCCACCAGCACCGTGTTTAGCCATTTCGTCCGCAAGTTTGTAGCCTTCAAGAATATGCGTAAAGGTAGTGACCGTGAAATCAAATTGCTCTGCTAATCGCAAGAACATTAAAATCTCAGATTGGACATATGAATGAATGTGTACGTGACGTTGCGACTTTAAGATTTCATCAAGTGTTTCAAGGCGATAATCTCTACGAATAGGTGCTGTTTTTCGTTTTTCACTATTACTCAATTTATCGTAAGCTTTTTGCGCTGCTTTGTATTCTTTAGTGCGCACAAAGGCATCTTTCATGACCGCTTCAACACCCATACGAGTTTGCGGATAGCGAGAACGGTAGTCTGAGCCCCAGTTACTTTGTTTAACGTTTTCACCTAACGCGAACTTGATAGAGCCTGGTACATTTCTCATTTTCATGTTTTGCGCTGATTCACCCCATTTCAGTTGGATAATTTGCGCTTGTCCACCAATCGGGTTTGCACTGCCGTGTAACAGTTGAGCTGTTGTCGTACCACCAGCCAGTGAGCGATAAATCTGAATATCGTCAGGATTTACAACATCACCAATGCGTACTTCAGCGGTAATGGCTTCAGTTCCTTCGTTAACACCTCGAGAGATTGCAATGTGTGAATGTTCGTCAACGATGCCTGCGGTAATATGTTTACCTGTAGCATCAATCGCTTGATAACCGGAAGGGGTATTTAGATTTTTTCCTATTTTCACAAATTTACCGTTGGCCACGATAACATCGGTATTTTCAAGGATACCAGCATCTTCTGACGTCCATACTGTTGCATTTTTCAGGTGTAACTTTTGAGATTTTGGCAATGTTGCTTGACCAAATGCACGATTAGGCCAGGTTAATTTGCCAACATATTCAATCGAATCATCTACTGATTTCTTAGCCGTTTCAGCGTCTTTAGTCACCTCATTCGCAGTCACCAGCATTGATTGCTGTTTGCTATCAATTTGACGGCCTTCAAGGGCGTTTTGTTGGTCGCCTTGCCATAAACGATAACGTATCGCTTGATCGTTTTCTGTTACCACAAAGCTAACGCTATCGTTTGTTTTCTCAACATTGCTGGTTTTAAGCGTCGTGTCACCTTGTTTAACAGTTACCTTGGCTTTTTTACCGGCTAAATCGATAGATACAGTCAGTGGTTCATCACTGTGGTGACTCTTAAGTGAATAATCGCCACTCATTGCTAAATGTGTCGGGTTTACAAACTGGTGCTCTTGGCCTTGCGTCCACACCGATACGATATCGCCATTTTTAAAGATATCACCTTTGGTAATAACGAAATCGGCGTTGTATCCAGCTTTTAATTGTCCTGCTTCGTTAGCAATGCCCGCTATTCTTGCAGGGTTAGTTGTTAACGCCGCTAACGCTGCCTTTTCGCTTAAACCATGTTTTACAGCGGTGCGAAGATTCGTGAGGAAATCATTGCCTTTGGTACCGTGACTAGTAATTGCTAACGTAAGCTTTGAATCTTCAAGCGTCGCAAGGTTTCCAGGGTTACGCTCCCAATGGCGTAAGTCTGCCAGAGAGATATCATGCCCTTGAGTTGTACCAAGTGTCGGCTTTTCTGCAAATGTCAGTGGCATAACTAGGTTTGCGTTAAGCTGACCAATTTCATCTAAGCGCGCGTATTCAAAACCACTGCCTAAGAATGTTGCCTTGATATCAAAGTTATTCAACAGCTTAGCCGCACGTAGTAGCGATTGTTCACTTTGACTACTAAAGAATACACCTTGCTTCTCAATGTTACTAATTGCATTTAAGGCGGCGTTATATTCAATGTTATCGCCCGCAAAAGTAACTGATTTACCTTGGCTTTTTTGATACCAATTAGCGTCTGAAAATGTCTGACGTAACAGGGCGATGCTTCCCATCAATGAACTTGGGTAGTTTTGTGCTGAGCTACCTTTGTTAAATGACGCAAAGTGTTGGGCATTGGCGTTGTAAACTAGTTCGTTAGCAATGCCGTTAGCTAAGCTCACTGTAACGCCGCGTCCTTGCAAAATACCGTCATGTTTTGCTGTTTGAACGGCGGTAAATCCATTTTTTAGATACTTTTGGGCTGCTTTCTGATCTGGAGCAAAGTGATCGCTCCAATTCATTTGAGCATGGATAGCGCCGTTGGCAGCGTTGCCGCCAATGCGATCAATGCGATATACCGGCCCACGTGTTTTAGACGAAGGGTAGCTAAAATCAATGCCATATTCTGAGTAAACGTCAATGAAACCTGGGTAAATTGTTAACCCTTTGGCATCAACAACGCTGGCTCCTTTAGGGAGTTTTCCATTTTTACTAACAGACTTAATGTGTCCGTTTTCAATAACTAAGGTGGCGTTAATGAGTTTTACGTTAGGTGATGTGTAAATAGTGGCGTTGGTAAACGCCATTAAATCTGGCGTTTTATGGTGCATGCCAAGCACAGGAGAGGTTTGGTCAGCCAAGACACTTTGGCTTGCAAGTCCTGCGATAATGGCACTGCTGAGTGCTTTTTTTATCATAATTATCTCTTGTCATTATTGTTGTAAACAGTGAGCATAAAACTGTTGGCGTTACTTTAAATTATGAGGCGCTTCATGTCATATAAAACAGGCTGTTAATGTTTTTCAAGTGTAAGTAAATGTAACATTTTATAACGTGACTTCACCAAAATAGGACAGTAGAGTAAGTGTCACTTATGTTTAGGTGAGATTACCACTTACAATGCCACATTTTATTATTGAACATGCCGCTGCTATCGATAGTCACCAATTATTAACAAGCGTTCGAGAGGCGGCTGTTAATTCTCAATTATTTACAGGCCCAGATATCCAGGTTCGCGCCATCGAATATTCTGATTTTCAACCCGCACTCTTTGTTCATATACAAGCGAGGATTTGGCAAGGCAGAACCGGTGCGCAAAAGCGTTTGTTGTCTGTATACCCAAACTACCTGAAGATGCTCGACTTCAGCAAGTCGAGAAGCGCGCCAAAT
>CAJXRU010000154.1 GCA_913060565.1 uncultured Gammaproteobacteria bacterium
ACGACACATCTTATGCCTAGTATTTGGCACGCTTCTCGACTTGCTGAAATCGAGCCTCTTCAAGTAGCTTGGGTATTAATGAACTGCTATGATAGCCAACATCTTTTAGAATATTTACTTTAAACATCAATATGAATTTATATTTACGCCTGTTTTATCTTTTGCTGTGGGAAATACCCCGCAACAAATTACGCCAATCAATTTTAGCCACCAGTAAATATCAGTTTCGTGTTTTACCGTTAGACGTCGATATTAACGCCCACCTTACGAATTCTCGATACTTAGCACTAATGGATTTGGCACGTACTAAAATGATGTCAGATAGTGGGGTGTTTAAGAAAGTGCTAAAGAAGAAGTGGCTGCCAGTAGTCAGTTCCACTGAAATCACCTTCGTTAAAGATGTTCGCCCTTGGCAAAAATGTACCATTGAGTCAAAAATTGTGTGTTGGGATGAAAAGTATTTCTATATGGAACAACGTTTTGTTAGCGGTGATACCACCCATGCTATTGCTCACTTACGCGGATTATTTGTTCATAAACGCAAGCCTGTAGCCAGCCAAAAATTGATGGAACTAGCAGGAGAAACTGACATCGTTTCCCCTGAGCCACCTGCGCATATTAGTCACTGGCAAGCACTATTGGCGGCTAAAAAGAGCGCAGGTTAGTCTTTCTTTGCTAACAATGCGTCTATATGATTAGCGATCTTCTTAAGATCGCTTTCTTTAAATAGGCGGCTGCTTAGTGCTAGCTTTTGCCCTTCGTTATTTATCAATAATAATCCTCCATCATCATTATTCGAGCGCTGCAAATCAAGTTGATAAATATCGAGCGTAATATCTCCACCAAATTCCGTCGACTGGTTTAAACGGTTGTTATCTACAGTAACTCGATTAAGCCACGGTGAAAAAATTGACATCATTGCTTTTATTAACACTACAACTGCGACAATAAGTGACGTAGCCGCTAACGTTTGCTCATCATGCCCAAAAGGATTAATAACAGCATAAATAATCTGGCCAATTAAGAACGGGATGATGATATAAAATGTCATTTTATGGATTTGGGGTTTGATGGTAAATGTCATTATTATTCCTTATTTTCTAGTGCATTTTTGTTTTCGTATTACTTTAATTTCATATGCGGCTGACTTGGAGGTAGCGGATAAAATCCGAGTTTTTCATAAAAACCAACCTTGCCTTCGCTTGGCCATAAATTGACACTTTCTAGGCCTAATTCGCGACAAAATAAAGTAATATCATCCATTATTTGGCTAGCTATCCCTCGTTTTTGATACTCAGATTTAGTAATCACATCGACAATAAATGCATATCTCACATAATCTGTAATCACCCGCCCTATTCCCATTAAGCAATTGTTAGCATCACGGGCGACAAACCATTCACTTGGGGCAACAACGCTGCGCGTCATTTGATCGGGATCAGGGTTCTCGATCCATCCCGCACGTTGATACATATCACTTAGTTCTTGTGCTGTGGGCGCAATGCGTTCAATATTCATGCGTTAGGCCCCTTAAATCGCATCAAATTCACGCCACCTAATTCAGTGGTGAACCCAAGATTAGAATAGAAGGATTCCATTTCTGGTAAACAATACAATTCAACGTGTTGCACATCTTTAAGCACAGAATGAGATTTCACTAAATCCATCAACCGCAAGCCTAGTTTTTTACCACGTTGCGACTCACTAACGATGACGTCGAATATTACTGCTTTAAAAATTCCATCCGTAATAACACGTGTAAATCCTACTAGACGCTCGTTGTCATCTAGTAATCCAATACAAACCTGTGAGCCTTTAACACACGCAACGGTTTGTTCAAATGAACGTTTATTGGCCCACCAAACGGTTTGATACAACTGATGCAGTTGCTCTAGGTGTTGTGATGAAAAGTCATAAATAACCTGTGCCATTGCGTTTAGTCCTTTAATGAGTAATTTTATTGATTAAATTGACGCTCACATGGAATACCGTCGTGATCGCCATCCATCTTAGTATCAGGACAGTTTTTTAAGAAAAACATCGCTTCTTCAAAAGAGCCCATTTGAGAACACAGTTGGCGACCATCGCAACGAAAACTCGATTGAGTCAATAATTTCGCCTTTTCTAGCGTTTCCATCGCTGAACTATTCAATATTTGATCAGCCACAGTGCTTACTTTCTGTTTCACTTCACTGTTTTGACTATTATAAAATTGCCAACCACCAGCAGCGATTAAAATTAGAATGACAAACTTCTTCACAAATATCCTTAATTTTTTTATTTTTATTATCGTATAAGCCGCTGTTAATTTAGAACATTTCGGTTAATCACACAACAAATATCACTGTCGTTCAGGCATAAAAAAAGCGAATCTAAGATTCGCTTTTTAAGATGAGTTTGTTGGCTACTCGAAGAACTCTTCGTCATCGTCCTCATCGCCATGAACAACACCGTCTTCATCGATGAAATAGGTTCCCCACCCATCATATTGAATCTGGTTTTTAAAAGCTAACCGGATCAATGCTTCGGTGTCTTTATCAAGACGTTCAACTTCAAGCTTATGATCAATAGTTGCATCGAAACAATAAATAATGGCGCCATCATCTAACTCAAGTTCTTCAGCATCAGATACTTCAAAACCAAGTTTAAATGCATCAACAGCCGCTTTCTCTAGTTTATCGAAATTAGCACATGATAAATGATGCTCAATTGGGTACTCAGCATCAGGGTTACTACCATCAGCTAAAATACTTGAAACAATCTCACGATTATCAGCTTGCTGATGTTCAATTTCTTTTTCTACTGACGTGTTTTCTACAGGCATAGTCGTTCTCTAATAATTTGCTAAGCGCATTATAACCTGAAAATCAGGCTTAATTGCACCATCAAGCAGTCTTTTTGTTAAGCTCGTTCACTTCGTTATCGAGTTCATTAAGCTTTTGTAGCATATTGCTATGGGCAGTCTTAGACAGCTCTCGCACATTTTCTTTACTCATCTGGGCAACAGGCATTGCCGGCAGGCTTTCAATAATCAATGTACCGTTGTTCCAACGGTTAAGACTAATGCTATCGGAACTACTCATCACTACAGGAATAACATCAACTTTCGCTTGAATTGCGGTATGAAAAGCGCCAGTTTTAAATGGTAATAACCCACGACCTCGACTACGAGTCCCTTCAGGAAAAATCCATACCGACAAACCACCTTCAAGCATTTTCTCAGCGGTCTGTGCGATAGTGCCGGCCGCTTTGGTTTTATTTTTACGGTCAATTAGTATGTTGCCACTTAACCAATATAGTTGCCCAAAAAACGGCACCCAAATCAAACTTTTCTTACCAAGACTCACCACTCCGCGCGTTACGCCAGCACAAATAGTAACAACATCAAAATTGTTCTGGTGATTGGCAATAATCACTTTAGAGCTTGTGGTTAAATCTTTAGGGATACGGACAATAAGTTTCACGCCGAATAACGGTGCAAACTTTGACAACATTTGCGCCATCAAGTAAGTATTATTGCGATGAAATGGACGTAATAAACAGATAAAGATCCCGCCAATACATGCAAGTATTATTAACGGAAGTAAAAAAATGACACGAAGTACAGCAATCATTAGCGCCCTAATCTCTCGAAGAATATAAATTTGCGCGTATTATGCGAAATTGGCGTACAAATGTATACACCTGTACGCTCAATCATTATTTTATGTGGTTAGCCTCACTCAAACGCGCGTGCTAGTAATACATAAATAACGTAGCTAAACAAACAAAAAAGCTTGCCATTACAACCGAAAACAATAGCTTACGCTCAAATATCTGTTTGAAAGGGAATTGAATCAAATAGGCACCAAAAAACATCCAATATGTTCGCCATAAGCTACCAACAAACACACTAACGCCGTTTGCATCTAGTGGCTGATCAATTGTTAGATACCGAATAACAAAAAAGCCAGTTTGAGACAGCGACAGCAAACCAAATACCACCATAAAAGCGGCAATGGTCAAACGGATAAACCGTTCATTCTTTTTCATAATATTTCCAACAAAGGCAAACAGCTATGTTGTTTGCCTTATTAAACTTAAACGACTTATTAACCGAATTAGAAAATCAAACCGTTTTTATTTACTTTAGAGGTATCAACACGTGTTGGTGTTGCTTTACCGTCAACCAAACTTTGGCTAGCAATGGCGATAGAATTAATCACTTTAGTCATAGACGCTAAATCAAGGCTCGCAACGTCATCTGACGCTTTGTGATAATGCTTGTCTTTGTCTAACTGAGTCGATGAAAAACTATGTGCTGGCACACCTAAACGCGCTAATGTCGCGTTATCTGAGCGGTAAAATAAACGTTGTTCAGGGTATGGATCAGGGTGAACCTCAGTATTCATTGCTTTTAAAGATTCATTCATTAATGCGCCAAGGTTTGAACGTTCAAAACCTGTCATCCAAAAGGTGCCTGCACCAAATTTAGACGGCTTACCAATCATTTCAATATTTACCATCGCTACAATATTGTCACTGTCGATATGATTTGAGAAATATTTAGAACCATAGCCGCCAATTTCTTCGGCTGTAAACGCTGAAAATACGAGTGTGCGTTGATTATCGCCTTGGTCACGATAATACTGTGCTAAGTTCATAATAGCTGTAGTTCCTGATGCATCATCATCAGCACCGTTGTAAATTTTGTC
Organism: uncultured Gammaproteobacteria bacterium; assembly: GCA_913060565.1. Lineage (GTDB taxonomy): Bacteria > Pseudomonadota > Gammaproteobacteria > Enterobacterales > Psychrobiaceae > Psychrobium. Next base: position 4,695 of record CAJXRU010000154.1, read on the forward strand.
ACCTTCAGCTTGCTCATCAACACCTAAATGATCGTAGTGAGCAGAGAATAAAACGACTTCTTTTGATTTACCCGGCAATACACCAACGACATTGGATAATGATTGTGTTTTAACCGTATTAGTGACATTAACCGCAACAGACTTAACATCGGTAATCGCAGTAACAACCATCACCAACGTATTATCAGTATTGATTTCAAATTTATTTAATCCGCCACCAAAATACGCTTGATAACGTTTAAACATGCCTTCGTGAGCAGGATCAATCACCACAAGATTACTGCCACCGCGTTGATTAAGTTCACCTATTTTTTCGCGAAAATCATCATCTTTTCCAATAACAGTTAAAGCGACTGACGTTGAATCGTCCCAGTTTAACGATTCATTGCTCGTCGCAACGGCAACCATTTCAGCGTTAATTACTTCACCGTTTAAATTAACAGCAACAGACTCAGGCTTTACATTATAAAGTGAGAAATCCTGTTCATAGCCCATCGCACCATCTAAAGGAACTAAACCAGCTTCTTTAAAACGTTTACCGATAAATTCTGCGGCTTTAGTAATACCAGGCGTAAAGGTTCCACGACCTTCTAGCTCATCAGATGCCAAATAGGTAACGTCGTTAGTGACTGTTTGAAGGTTAATTTCAGGAACTTTTTTAACTGCTTTTTGCTGAGTAGCATCTTTGCTACTGTCGTTACAAGCGACTTGCGTAGCGGCTAATAAAATAGCCAATGGAATGATTTTTTTCATTATTATTCTTCTTTAATTAGACGGGAAATCAGTGGCATTTGTGTTTATCGCCACTACTCAAATAAAACTGCTGCTAATATATCGCCATCACAAAGGATGAGCAATCCAATCTCTCTAATTTTTATCGTAAATCAGCAATTTGTAACAATTTGGCCGTTATCACAGCGCAGACTATCAATAGCGATATTGATTTGCGATAATTCGCCTTTAAATTTTTTAAACACTGAACACCCGTGATAACTAACAAAATATTCATTATTGGCTTACCAAGAACCGCCACAACAAGTGTCTGCAAAGCACTTGTCGAACTTGGTTTTACAACAGCTCACACGGCCTATATTCAAAAAGCCTTTGACGATGCACAAGTTATCGCAGACACCCCTATTTTCTGTGATTATCAAATACTCGACCAGCACTACCCAAACAGTAAATTTATTCACCTCGCCCGTGATATGAATGCTTGGGTGCCATCGATTCGTCAATTGCTACAACGAATGCTGCATAATCTACAACGCACTGATGGCGGTTTTAATCCTTATTTACGTCGCTGTTATCACGATATTTTTAGTCCGCTCACCGTTGACAACATTAATAGCGATGACTTTTTAATCCGTTGTTACGAGCATCACCTAGCGAAAATTAAAACTCATTTTAAAGATCGACCACAGGATTTAATAAGCATTGATGTAAGTCACGCAACAAGTTATCAAAGGTTGTTAGACTTCGTAGACGTACCCCCCCGCGAATCTAATGGTTTTGAACGAGTCAATATCGGCGGCAAAGTCACGGCATGGAAACAAGTAGACAGCGAATTCAAAATAGAATCTACGCGCCGTGGCCGCATCGATAAGCTCGATTATTTAAGTTAAACGCAATCTCACTTTGCGAAACGCGCGCAGGATAGGTAAAATCCCGCCCAAATTAAGAATGTGAATAAACTATGTTTGAATTAAAATTTAATACCCCAGATGCGTGGACTGACGCCGTCATGGAAAACTTTGATTACTTTTTACAAGATCATGCATCTGCTGAAAAGAAAGCATCAGGGATGGCGATGTCTATGCTTTCCCATTACCCGGATCGCGCCAAGCTTGTTCGCGCGATGACTGACTTAGCCCTAGAAGAGCTTATTCACTTTAAACAGGTGCTAAAGTTGATGAACGCTCGCGGCGTTATTTTAGGTCAGGATAAACGTGACCAATACATCACCGAAATTCGCAACCTATTTCGCCGTGGGGGCAAGCACTTTATGCTTGACCGCTTAATTGTTGCCGGTGTCATTGAAGCCCGTGGTTATGAGCGTTTTTCAATGGTCGCTGTAGCACTCCCCCCTGGAAAAGATAAAGATTTTTACGACAGCATCGCCAAATCAGAAGCCAAGCACAAAGATTTATTCATAGAATTAGCCTACGAATATTTCGATAAAGCCGAAGTTGATACTCGGTTAGAGGAAATCTTAATTGCAGAAGCAGACATCTGTAGCCGCTTACCCTTTAGCGGTGCGTTGCACTAGTCATATATGTGCGTCACTCTTAGTGAGTAACGCACATTTAACGCCATCTAAATTACCGCACTAAACACACAATGAATGACAACGCTTTATCTCTTCAATAATGGCATTCGCCAGCGGTGATACCGCATTATTCTTGGATGAAATTAACATCACGGGGATTTGGTAAGAATATTTATCAGGTAAAATCGATTGGAACATTCCTTTATCAACCCAATAACTGGCGTAATGCTCAGGTAAATAACCGATAAATTCACCCGACAAAATCAAGTGTGCAATGCCCTCATCGTGATAAGCCATGGCGCTATTTTGGTAATTTAGCCCATCATTTCGCACTTCTTTATCGCGCATATAGTTACTGGTAATAACTTCCGCTTTTTCGAGCAATTTAGCCACTTGCGCTGGCTTACAATCGAATAGTGGATGCCCTTGCCCGCAATATAAAAAGTTGGTTTCGTTATGCAGTGGAAAATAATCTAAACCCCGTAACTGATGACGACTCACCCCTAAGCCAACTAAAGAGCGACCATTGGCCACTGCCGTTTCCACTTCGCGCGCCTCACAGACATTGATATCAAATTGCAGATTATGACCCTTGGCCTTTAAGGCCGAAATAGCACGTGCAACACCACAGCGTGGATCGTTAACAATAGTATCGATAATCGCAATAGTGACACGACCAGAAAGCTCACTTTTCGCGCTGGCCACTGTGGTTGCAAACGCGTCACATTGTTGCAGTAACTCTAGTGATGCTTGATAAGTCACACGCCCTGTTTCGGTGAGTTCAAAACCACTCCTTCCCCGTTTACAAAGTTTGACGTCTAAGCGCACTTCTAAGTCTGAAAGATGGGCACTAATAGTAGAGCGACCGATATTTAAACGAGACTCTGCAGCTGATAAACCACCACACTCAACGATGGCCACAAATATTCTAAGCAAGCGTAAATCAACGTCATGAACGCGCATATGTTTAAACCCTAAATTATATGATTAGTATTAGTTCGATAAAATCGGAATGAATATCGATAATTATGCAACTACAAAACAAAGATAACAAGTTAGAATGGTCGCATAAATTACTACATTAATAATTATAAATAGCGCTTAACTATAAGAAATATAGTCATAAGCCTTCAAACGTTTAGGAGCATTTACATGACGTTTAACTATGGTCTCGACCATTTAGATCTTGATGTTGTTAACGACATTGCCAGCGGCAAAGTTACAGCACAGCTTACCCAACAAGCTATCGAAAAAATTAACATCAGCCGTGGCCGTGTAGAACAAATGGCGGCGTCAGATGAGGCTGTCTACGGTATCAATACAGGCTTTGGTCCATTATGTGACACCCAAATCACCCCTGAAGAAACCAATCTTTTACAAAAGAACTTACTAATCACTCATGCTGTGGGTGTCGGTGAGCCAATTGCCAAATCAATTTCTAAATTGATGTTAATCACTAAAGTTCACGCGCTAAGCCAAGGCTTCTCTGGCATCCGCTTAGAAACTGTAGAGCGCATGTTGGCATTCATCGAACTTGATTTAATTCCAGTCGTTCCAGAGCAAGGCTCTGTTGGCGCATCAGG
>CAJXRU010000155.1 GCA_913060565.1 uncultured Gammaproteobacteria bacterium
GAGATGTGTATAAGAGACAGGGATTAGAGGCTGGGGCAGCGTCACTGTCAGCTTTCTCTTCGATGACCTCTTCAATTGCAACTTGAGTCTCTGCATTATCAGTGTTGTTTGCCGTTTCACTCGCTGCTTTTTTGGCCTTTGCTTTAGCAACGGCTGCGGCGATACGTGCTTTTTTGTCGTCGCTAGGGCTAGCAGCTGGCGGTGTATCACTGTCAGCGTTGTTTGCTGCTTCACTCGCTGTTTTCTTAGCCTTTGCTTTAGCAACAGCTGCGGCGATACGAGCTTTCTTGTCACCGTTAGCGCTAGCTGGTGGCGGTGTATCGTTGTCAGCAATATTGACATCTTCACTTGCCGCTTTTTTGGCTTTTGCTTTAGCAACAGCTGCTGCGATACGAGCTTTCTTGTCATCGTTAGCGCTAGCTGGTAGCGGTGCATCACTGTCAGCAATACTGATGTCTTCACTTGCCGCTTTTTTGGCTTTTGCTTTAGCGACTGCTGACACTATACGGGCTTTTTTGTCATCGCCTGCATCGGCCGGCGATTGCTGTGCATCAGAAGTCACTGTGTTGCTATCGCTTTGCGCTGCCTTGGCTGCTTTTTTTGCTTTGGCGCGGGCAATCGCTTCAGATACACGTGCTTTATCGGGGTTTGCGCTTTGCGTACTAGGCTTTTCTTGTGGTCCTGAATCACCTTGTTGAGCCGCTTTTTTAGCTTTTGCTCGTGCGATTGCTGCTGCCACTCTATCGTTTTGAGGCGGCTTAGGTGCATCAGCGTCTGGCGCGGCATCGCCTGCTTTCTTAGCTTTAACACGGGCAAGGGCAGCCGCGATAGCATCGCCATCATTGTTTTGTTTCATGGCCGCTTTACGGCGTTCATTAGCAAGGCGGTTACGCTCTTCACGCTCTTGTTTTTCGCGATCTAATCTTGCCTGACGTTGTTCGTAACGTTCTTTCGCGCGTTGTGCTTGAAGCTGCTCTTGATGTGTCTCTCGAATGTCAGCTTTGGCGACACGGTAGTATTGAACTAATGGAATATGACTCGGGCAAACATAAGCACAGGCGCCACATTCAATACAATCGAATAGGTTGTGTTGTTGAAGCTTGTCATGATCTTTGTCTTTTGCGAACCATTGCAGCTGCTGTGGTAAAAGCTGTGCGGGACAAACTTGTTCACAGTCGCCACAGCGAATACAGTTTTGCTCGCTTGGCGCGTCAGGCAGCTCATTAGCGCTTGCTGCAATAATACAGTTGGTGGCTTTTACTACAGGCGCATCAAGATTTTGTAATGCAAAGCCCATCATTGGACCGCCCATAATAATTTTTTGTTGGTGCACTGGTTTGAAACCACAGAAATTGAGCAAGTCGATAATTGGCGTACCCAAATGGACACGATAGTTTCCTGGACGCTCGACGAGATCACCAGTAACGGTTACAACACGTGATAACAAAGGTTTGCCATGAAATATAACATCGGCAATGGCATGAGATGTTGCAATATTTTGTACAACGACACCAATGTCTGCGGGGATTTTACCGCTAGGTACTTGATGGCCGGTTATTACTTCAATTAGTTGTTTCTCGCCCCCGGCAGGGTAAAGAGTCGGAATTGCTGTGACAATGATGTGTTCATATTTTTCAGTAGCATTTTCCATCGCTGTAATGGCTTCAGGCTTGTTGTCTTCAATGGCGATAACGACGCGTTGCGGTGAAAGCAACTTATCCATGACAACAATGCCTGCAACAATTTGTTCACTGTGGGCGCGCATTAAGGCATCGTCAGCCGTGATGTATGGCTCACACTCCGCCCCGTTTATTAATAACAAATCTATCGATTTACGAGGAGATAACTTAACTGCTGTCGGGAAACTCGCGCCGCCAAGCCCTGTAATGCCGCTCTCTTTGATGCGTTGGATGATGGTTTGGTTATCATCTTCAAGGGATAGCTTTGGCCACGATTCGAGTTTGGTGTCAGAGGCTTTAATGAGGACTGTTTCTGTATTGAGTCCAGACGGATGGCTTGCTGGGTATTGGCTGACTTCAACAACAACACCAGCAACTGGCGCGAGTACATTGGCTGAAATAAAGCCGTCGCTATGGCCGATGATTTGCCCTTTTTTAACATCATCACCAATTTTTACGGCGCATAATGCTGCTTGACCTGTGTGCTGAGCTAATGGCAGGGCATATTTTTCAACCAGCGGCATGTCTGTAATTGGCTGTTGTGACGTGCGATCTTTACGTGATGGTGGGTGTATTCCACCGTGGAATTGTCCAAGCTGACCTTGATCGATTAATTCAAAAATACTACTCACAATCAAGACTCCAACTGCTTCACAGGAATGATGTTTAGCTGACCATTCCAATTATTCGTTTTCTGCGCCACAGGGATCATTTCAATACAATCAACAGGACAAGGTTCGACGCATAAATCACAACCTGTACACTCATCGGCAATGATGGTGTGCATTTGCTTGGTTGTTCCTAAAATAGCGTCAACAGGACAGGCTTGAATACACTTGGTACAGCCAATACAGTCTTCTTCAATGATAAATGCAACGGTTTTTACTGGCTCAGCAGAATCGCCAGCTACAGGGACTTCAACGCCCATAATCTCGGCAATGGTTTCGATTGTTTGCTGGCCACCTGGCGCACATTTAGTAATGTCATCACCATTGGCAACAGCTTCTGCATAGGGTTTACAACCTGGGTATCCACATTGACCACACTGAGTTTGCGGCAAAATATTATCAATTTTCTCCGCAACAGGATCTTCTTGTACTTTGAATTTTATTGACGCAAAGCCTAGTGCCATGCCAAAGATAAGTCCGAGACAGCCCAGAACGGCGATCGCTATTAATACAACACTCAACATTAGCTTGTTAACCCACTAAATCCACTAAACGCTAACGACATAAGCCCTGCGGTGATCATTGCAATCGATGCACCTTTGAATGGCATAGGTACATCGCTCGCCGCTAAGCGCTCACGCATTGCAGAGAATAAAATAAGCACTAACGAAAAGCCTGCCGCTGCGCCAAAACCATAGATAATTGAATCGATAAAGTTATGTGCTTCATTGGTATTTAGCAATGCGACACCAAGTACCGCACAGTTGGTGGTAATCAGGGGCAAGAAAATACCGAGCATTTTGTACAATGCTGGACTGGTACTACGAACCACCATTTCTGTGAATTGCACAACAAAGGCAATCACCAAAATAAAGCTTAAGGTACGTAAATATTCTAATTCGAGGGGAACAAGCAAAAACTCATTGACTAAAAAGCTACATAATGAAGCAATGGTTAATACGAACGTGGTTGCCATAGACATGCCGATGGCGGATTCGAGCTTACTCGATACCCCCATAAACGGGCATAAACCCAAGAATTTAACCAGCACAAAGTTGTTCACCAGAACAGTGCCAATTAACAGTAAAAAATATTCGACCATGGTTGCTTTCATTGTATTTTTAATAGCGCATATTATCCGTGTTTATTCACCGATAAACAACCACATATCCTATAGGTGTACTAGGGAAAAGTATTAGGGTTTGATACAAGTCATGATGTTATGTTTGCCAAATCACTAATTTCAATTACACTGACGCCAATTTAGCGCTAGTTACTCTTCAATCTTATGCATAAGTCACCGTATTTTTCCTCCATGTTATTGCTCGTGTTTGCCATGTTGTTATGGGCGAGCTCGTTTATCGCTTTGAAGATTGCGTTTGCCAGTTACTCGCCAATGTTGGTGATATGGGCGCGTATGTTAATTGCCTCAATTTGCTTTTTGGTGTTTATCAAGCAAGTGATGCGATTTGAATACCGAGCAGGTGATTGGAAGTTGCTATTGGTGCTAGCAGCGCTTGAACCCTGTTTATATTTTGTGTTGGAAGCTAAAGCATTGCAGCTAACGAGTGCTTCTGAAGCGGGAATGGTGAGTTCGCTAAGTCCCCTTATTATTGCAGTGCTTGCGTTTTATATGTTGGGGGAGAAAATCACTAAGCGCCAACTCGCTGGTTTCTTGGTGTCGATTAGTGGTGTTGTGGCTTTATCCTTAGGCAGTGAAGCGACAGAATCTGCGCCCAATCCAATGTTGGGTAACTTTCTTGAGTTCTTAGCAATGGGCTGTGCTGCTGCTTATTCTGTATTATTGAAACGCTTTAGCAGTCGATATTCCCCAATGTTTTTAACGGCGTTTCCAGCATTTATTGGCCTAATATTCTTTAGCTGCTTTACCTTCGTCGAGCCTTGGCCAACAGCAGTTAACTGGTCTGGGTTAGCCGCAATATTTTACTTGGGTTGTGCTGTAACCTTAGGTGCTTACCTGTGTTACAACTTGGCGATCACTAAATTGCCGGTCACCATTGCTGGGGCGTTTATTAATTTGATTCCAGTATTTACGTTATTTTTGGCGTGGTTAATTTTAGATGAGCAATTGACGACGTTTCAATTGCTCGCGTGTGGCATTGTTGGTGTTGGCTTGTATATTAGTCAGACGAAGCGTCGAGGTTAAAAGATAGTACAATACCGCTAATCAGCGCACTAATGGGAATAATTAAAAACCAGCGAAGATTGTCGAAGGGCAGGTGAGCATTGCTGCTAGTGTTCAATAGCACAAATAAAAGTCCCGCACCTGAAATAATACCTATGCTCATGAGTATTATTGAGAAGCTTTTCATTGATATCACGTTTCTATTCCTTGATGTGTAAACACGCTTATCATAGTGCTCACATTATCACCTAGCAAGCACCTTTGTTCACTTTTACATTTAGTTGAAATTTCCTTTACATTTCTTCAACCATTGCCTTTATTTTTAGTGCTTTTTCAAAGTGGTCTAGTTGATGAGTTTGGATCCACCATGTTGCTGCTTCCATTAATAATTCTGGTTCATCATTTTTATTGGCAAAAAAGGCGTAAAACGACAGCCCTACATTGTCACCTTTACTCGCTATCTTCTTGTCACACACTTCAATGATCTTTTGACGTAAACTCGCTTGCATTGTTTTCACTCCAATTTAATTTTAATGGAGTTATTGTACATTTTTATAAAATGATTAGTGGGCTTAAAAATCGACGTTGTGTGAGATAAAGGGGATTAGTATTTCTATTAAAATCTAAGTTCATTCGAAAACACTTGAAGTAGCAATGGTTTTGTAAACTAGCTTTGGAACTGTACGAAATAAAAGTGAAATAGCAGAAAAGGCTATTTGATTGAAGATATTTTGGCAGTTTTAATTAGTTGGCGCCCCAAGCTGGACTCGAACTAGTGTGAGATAAAGAGTGGATTAACATTTCTTTTGGTGCCTAAACCCAATTGAAAACACTTGAAGTAGTAATGGTTTTGTAAATTGAATTTGAAACGAGATGAGATAAAACAAGGATTAACAGTAGAGACTGTTTATAGAAGATTTTTTTATTTTTAATAAATTAGATGGCTCCCCAAGCTGGACTCGAACCAGCGACATACGGATTAACAGTCCGCCGTTCTACCAACTGAACTATTGGGGAATGATTGTCGGTGAAGACGGAGCGCATATTAAAGACTGCTAGCGTGGCTGTCAACACCGGATCTTTAAAAAATGTTTGTTTGTGCAACACTTAAACAAATAGGGGGAGATTTCACCACTTCGGTCATTGGGTCATCGTCGGGAAAGTACTTGCACATTCAGCAAAGCTGTATTGCTTTCTGTTGATTTGGTAATGACTCTAAGATCGTCAAAAAATAATCACCATTAATGTTGCTTTACAAGAAAAGATCCTGATTAAAGATCAAAAATTAATGAACAATATTATTTAATTTATTGAATTAAATTTTTTTGATAATAATTTCTATTGCCTTACGCCTAGCCACAAACCCAATGAGGAAAAGGGGTGTAAGTGGTTATCCACCAAATCTGTGGATAACTATGTTTATTAAACTTTTAGAAGTCGATCAAAGCCCGCCACAGTGGGAGTTGTATACTTTTTTGTTGATTTTTGTTCGAATTGGTAAATGTCTTTGTTTTCATGAGGTTACTTCAAGTCAATAGTGTCTCGATAGGGAGTTTGTGATTTTTGTCAGTGTTTTATTTGGGGTTGACTTTTCATCTGAAAGTTTACATTTTTTACATTGGATAAGTTTTATTCAGCCAAAAAATTGGCATTCATTGTAAACCTGTATTAATTATTTTTTAAAGCCTCAATTGATAAGGGGTTGAAATTTGTCAACGATTAAATAGCAAGATATTGATAATAAATTTTGGTTGAAATTTGATCGTGATCGATAGGTAATATCTTGTAACGCAAATATGTTATTTAGACCGCCATTTTGAGTTCATTGTAAAGTCACGATCTGATAGGATGAGCATCCGATTTTTTATGACGGCTTTTTGATGAATCCATCCACCTTATTAAATGCTCCTGTAAATTCGACAATCAAGAATATGACGATCCCCATGCTTTACGGCATGATCCTGATGATGTCTTTCTTTATCGTCGACACACTGTACGTGAGTATGCTTGGCACCGAGGCATTGGCTGCTTTTAGTTTTACCTTTCCCGTCACTTTTACGCTGATAAGTCTTGCGATTGGTATGGGGATTGGCGTGTCAGCTGTCGTCGCTAAGACGCTTGGTGAAAATAACAAAGAGCGCGCACGCCAACATTCATCGGTATCGATGGGTCTTTCAGCCGTACTTATATTTAGCTTAGCGATGATAGGCTGGTGGCAACACGATTTCATCTTCACGTTAATGGGCGCTAAAGAAGAAAATCTTGTATTGATTCGACAGTACATGTCGCCTTGGTTGTTTTGTAGTTTAATCATCATTATGCCAATGATTGGTAATTCTGTAATGCGTGCCTCTGGCGATACCAAAACGCCAGCTAAAGTCATGGGCATAGGCGCGGTGATTAACGCTGTTTTAGATCCTATTTTCATATTTGGCTTTGGACCAGTACCAGCAATGGGCATTGAAGGTGCAGCCATTGCTAGCATATTATCAAGCGTTGTGAGCTGTATTATTGTTTTCTACCGCGTTACCTATACCTACGACATGCTTGGTTGGGGTTACAGCTTTGCACAAATGAAAGAGTCAGCCTCCAAGGTGTTGGCCATTGCATTACCTGCGGCAGCGTCAAACATGATGACGCCAATTTCATCGAGTATTTTAACGGCTATCGTGGCAACTTACGGTAGTGAAGCGGTTGCTGCATTTGGTGTAGGCAGTCGTATTGAATCTTTTGCCATGATTGTGGTGTTGGCGATGTCGATGTCATTGCCACCGTTTATTAGCCAAAACTACGGTGCAGGACACTACAAACGAGTTAAAGAAGCCTATTACTCCAGCATAAAATTTGTGATGGTATGGCAAGCGGCAATCTATCTCGTGTTATTAGTATTTTCATCAATGATAGCTAACGCTTTTGCTGATGATAAATCAGTGGTTGAAATTATTGTGCTTTATCTCATGCTCATTCCTATCGCACATGGATTCGGCGGCATCACGATTTTGACGAACTCATCGCTAAACGCATTGCACAAGCCAATGGCTTCAGTGTTACTCAACATTATTCGTTTATTCGTATTAATGCTGCCGTTAGCATATTTAGGTGGATATATTGATGATATTCGTGGATTGATTATCGGTGTGAGTTTATCCGGCGTATTTACTGGATTAATCGCTTTGATACTGATGCGCATGAACCTTAAGCAATTACTCGGTGATTGCGATGAACGAAATGACTGTAGCGAGTCTCAAGCACATCAAAGTGAAGACGAATCAAAGGTGGAACAGAGTTAATGACGTTTTCTTTAGTCAGTGATTATAAACCTGCAGGTGATCAGCCTAAAGCGATTGAACAGTTGTGTGATGGTATTGAAGCCGGATTAGCGCATCAAACATTACTGGGTGTTACCGGCTCTGGTAAAACTTACACCATGGCCAATGTTATCGCCAAAATGGGAAGGCCTACGATAATTCTTGCGCCAAATAAAACCCTCGCTGCTCAGCTTTATGCCGAGATGAAAGAGTTTTTCCCCCACAATGCCGTTGAGTACTTTGTTTCTTATTATGATTATTATCAGCCTGAAGCCTATGTGCCATCAACTGATACCTTTATCGAAAAAGATGCCGCAGTAAATGCCCATATTGAACAAATGCGTTTGTCGGCAACTAAAGCGCTGATTGAACGCAAAGATGTTGTATTGATAGCCTCTGTATCAGCAATTTATGGCTTGGGCGATCCTGAGTCGTACATGAAAATGCTATTACATTTCCGTCAGGGAGATGTCATGGAACAACGGGCTATATTGCGCCGTCTTGCTGAGCTGCAATACAAGCGTAATGACATAGAATTCGCTCGCGGTACCTTTAGAGTGCGTGGCGAAGTGCTAGATCTGTCTCTTATACACATCTCCGAGCCCACGAGACTAGGCATGATCTCGT
>CAJXRU010000156.1 GCA_913060565.1 uncultured Gammaproteobacteria bacterium
ACAGGTAATCCAGATACCATGCCGATGTTTACAAATAAATAAACAAAAAAAGTTAAAGTGATAGCTCCTGCAAGGATTTTTGAGAACGGCTCTTGGGCGTTGTTCGCAATAAATAGACAACGGGCCATTATAAATAGATAAACGCACAGCAGCGCAACGACGCCAAAGAGACCAAACTCTTCACTAAGCACTGAGAAAATAAAGTCGGTATGACGTTCAGGTAAAAACTCAAGCTGTGATTGGGTGCCATTGAGCCAACCTTTACCTTCTAAACCACCTGAACCAATGGCAATCTTTGACTGAATAATATGATAACCATTACCTAAAGGATCAAGTTCAGGATTTAAGAACGTTAATACCCGTCGTTTCTGATAGTCGTGTAGAAAAAAACTCCACATCATAAATGAGAAAGGTATCGCTGCTATCACCAATGAGCCAATAATTCGCCAGCTCATTCCGGCTAAAAATAAAGCGAATATGCCGGCGCTGCCAACTAATATTGATGTACCGAGATCTGGCTGCCTATAAATTAAAAAGACAGGAATACCTATTAAGATTGTTCCTATCGTGACGTGTTTTAGCTTTGCTGGTAGCGCATATCGCGTAATGTAATGTGCAATCATAATCGGTAAAATCAATTTCATCGCTTCTGACGGTTGAAACTTGGCAAAACCAAAATCAATCCAACGCTGTGCGCCTTTACCAACATGACCAAAGAGTAAGGTGGCAACTAATAATCCTATGCCAACTAAATATAAGGGCACTGCCCAGCGTCTCAAGAAGGTCGGCGGAAATTGGGCTGCAATCACCATCGCACCAATGGATGCTGCCATATTAATACCTTGGCGCTTAACCATCGCGATGTTCTCGCCGCTTGCACTATAAATTACGATCAGTGAAATACACATTAGTGCGAGTAATCCAGCTAATAGTGGAAAATCAATATGAATTTTTTCGCTAAGCGATTGTGGTTTTGCAAAGCTCGCTTTATTGTCGTTCATTATTGAGTGTGTCCTGCTGCATTAACTTGTAGGCTATTTGTTTGGTTGGTTACCAAAGAGGGGACTGTTGAGCGCTGTGCTAAGTAAACGTCAAAAAGTTTACGAGCAATGGGGGCTGCACTACTGCCGCCGCCGCCTGCATTTTCAATCACAACAGTTAGTGCAATCTCTGGTTTATCGAATGGGGCATATCCAACGTACATGGCATTATCACGATGACGTTCACTAATTTTTTCGGCGTCATACTTTTCATCTTCAGCGATGCTAATTAACTGAGCTGTACCAGTTTTACCAGCAGACACATAGTTAGCGCCTTTAAATACATTATACGCAGTACCGCCCAACGTATTTACTACGCCCCACATGCCTTTTTGGGCTATCTTCCAGTTATAACTATTTTTCAGTATGATTGGCGGCCGTTCATCTGCCGGTAATTGCAAGAGGCCATTAACACCTTGGCTCGCCCCTAAAAGTTGAGGTGTAAAAAACTGCCCCGAGGCTGCTACAATAGCTGTTGAATTGGCTAACTGAATAGGCGTCGCCGTCCAGTAGCTTTGACCTATCCCTAAAGAGATCGTATCGCCTGGATACCATGGCTGGTTATGCCTAGCTCTTTTCCAAGCGCGAGACGGCATTATGGCTTGTTTCTCTTCATAGATATCAACCCCAGATTTTTGTCCAAAACCAAAGCGATCCATAAAACTGCTAATGCGGTCGATGCCTAAACGATTGGCGACATCATAGAAAAACGTATCGCAAGATTTTATCATTGCTTTAAAAACATCAACCTTGCCATGTCCCCACGCTAAATGATCGCGAAACGGTCTTTCGACATTCGGGAGCCTGAACCAACCTGGATCTTGAATCGAGGTTTTCTCGGTAATAATCTTCTCTTCAAGTGCCACTAATGACATAAGTTGTTTGATGGTTGATGCTGGCGGATAGGTCCCTTGAGTTGCACGATTTATTAATGGCTTGTCTGCGGACAGTAACGCGCGGTAGTTCTTACTAGAAATTCCATGAACAAATAGGTTTGGATCATAACTTGGACTGCTGACCATAGCTAAAACAGCGCCATTATTCGGGTCAATTGCAACCACTGAACCGCGGCGACCTGCTAATTCCTGGTAGGCCTTTTTCTGCAAGTTTATATCTAGATTAAGATAGAGATCTTGGCCATGTTCTGGTGGTACTTCATTAAGAATTCTGACCACTCGTCCGCGATTATTCACTTCAATTTCTCGATAACCAGGTTGGCCATGTAACAGTTTTTGATAGAATTTTTCTATGCCTAAGCGGCCAATATCACGTGTTGCGGCATAGGTCGCTTCTTCACCCGCGGCAATAATTCGTGCTTGATCTTTTTTGTTTAATTTTGCGACATAACCGAGTGCGTGAGTGAGAATATGGGCAAAAGGATAATGACGTTTTAAGCGTGCTTCTATTCGAGCTGCGGGAATCTGGTGTAAATTAACACTCAGTTGCGCGACTTGTTTAGGGGTTAAACGTGTTTTTAAGACAATGCTTTTAAATCGGCGTTGACGTTTTACAGACTTTAAAAAACGCTCTCGCTCTTCATCGGTGATTGTGACTAATTTTGCGAGTGCATCAATAGTCGCTGTTAAATCTTTAGTTTTTTCAGGAATAATTTCCAAGCTATGACTTGGTTTATTTTCAGCAAGTATAGTGCCGTTGCGGTCATATATCAGTCCGCGATTTGGCGCAATTGGAATAACCTTAATGCGGTTGCCGTTCGCCTGCGTTTGATATTTGTCGTAAGAATTCACCTGAATGTTATAAAGATTGAATAAAAGGACAAACATTAGGATGACTACACCGACGAAAGCGATAATAGCGCGTCGGGCAAAAAGCGCGTTTTCAAGCGCTTGATTTCTGATTGGAGTGCGATTACGTAAAAACATGAACAATCAACGTGGAAATATGTTCGGACATTTGAACATAGATTTACTTAATTCTCTATAGAAAAGCAATAAGATAGGGGATTTATCTGCTAAAAATAAAAGCGCTTAGAAGAGCGCTTTATTATTCTCGATGATAAGGATGATTATTGTTAATGCTCCAAGCGCGGTATAGCGCTTCGGCAACAATTACCCGTACCATTGGATGTGGTAAGGTCAATGCCGATAACGACCATTTTTGTTCTGATGCTTTAATACATGAAGGAGCGAGTCCTTCTGGGCCGCCAATTAAAATACTGACGTTGCGACCATCGAGTTGCCACTTCTCAAGGTTGGTTGCAAGGTGAGGGGTGGACCAAGGTCGACCTTCAACTTCCAACGTAATGATTCTATTACCTTTTGGTATTGCAGCTAAGGTTAAATCGCCTTCTTTTTCTAAGATACGCTTAATATCAGCATTTTTACCGCGTTTTCCAGCGGGAATTTCAGTGATTTCTAGTGCGCAATCTTTTGGGAAACGACGTACATATTCTTGTACGCCATTTTCAACCCACGTTGGCATTTTAGTGCCAACGGCTACTAATTGAATTTTCATTTAGTTATTTAGGTGCTTTGAATCGCCGCCCCAAAGTTGCTCTAGACGGAACAGATCACGGTGCTCTTGGTCCATAACATGAATAATGATTTCATTCATATCTAATAATACCCAGCCACCTTCTTTCAAGCCTTCAATACCTAACGGAGGCATTTGTGCTTTTTTAGCCTCTACTAATAGGCTATTAGCAACGGCGCGACAATGACGAGATGACGTACCAGTACAAACAATGATTTTGTCTGCCATCGGAGAAAGTTTAGCAACATCTAAAACAACAATGTCTTTTGCTTTCATGTCTTCAAGTTGTTCAGTGATGAACTCTACTAATTGAGTGCCTTGCAATGGAATACCTATTAAGTGTCTAAAAATAAAGTGGTGCATTCTAACACTCAATCTTTGGTGCTAACAGCTTTTGCACTAGTTATTTAGCCAACAACTTCACAAAAACTTTCGTTATATACCCGTCATCAATGAAAGTGCATGAAAAAATGCACTTGCGATGGTTATGAGTTTGTTATTGATTTACACGCAATAACTCTTGTGCATTGGCAACGGTATTATCACTTATGGTGTTGCCACCTAACAATCGAGCAAGTTCCTGCACGCGTTCGTTTTCAGATAGCGCTACCATCGTTGTATTGGTTGTTCGACCATCGGTTTCTTTTACAACGCGCATCTGATGGTGGCCACAACCTGCAACTTGCGGTAAATGGGTGACACAAGCTATCTGTGTTGATTTGCCTAGCTCACGTAGCATTTCACCAACCGCCGCAGCTGTTGGGCCACTAATTCCAACATCGACTTCATCAAAAATTAATGTTGGTGTCGCGACTTTATTGGCGGTGATAACTGAAATAGCGAGGCTTATGCGGGACAATTCACCACCAGATACTACTTTATTAAGTGCATCCAACGGCTGACCGGGGTTAGTCGTAACGAGGAAAGAGACGGCATCTAGACCATTCTTATTGATATTGCCGTCCTTGTTTAAGGCAACAGCAATAGCGAACTCACCGTGCTCCATACTGAGTTTCTTCATGGATTTGGTGACGAGTTTTTCTAATTTTGTCGCATATTTTTTACGGCTTTGAGACAGCTCAGACGCTTGCGTGAAATACTCTGTCGTTACTTGCTCCAATTGTATTTCTAATTCATCAATACGCTGGCTATCATTGGTCATTGCTTGTAATTCATCATGAATGTTTTGATGGAGAACAGGTAATTCTTGAGGGGATACATGATGTTTTCTAGCAAGTTGCATTGCTTTACTAAGTCGCTCATCGAGTAAAGATAACCGCTCAGGGTTTTGTTCAATTGCATTTTGATAGCTGGCTAATTCTTGTGAACTTTCTTGAATTTGAATCAATGCGCCATTGAGCATTTCTGCCAGTGGTTCAATGCTATTATCTTGTTCTATGATTTCATTAAGCGTATGTAGCGCGCTGTTAAGTGCCGACTCTAGGTTAAAACTGTCGTCGTCAGACAATTGGTTTAACAACCGATGACAACTTAACTGAATAGATTCACTGTTAGACAAACGCTGATGCTCACTTTCAATTTGTTCAAACTCTCCTTCAATCAAAGCAAATGCGTCCAACTCTTCTACTTGGTATTCTAGCAATTGGACTTTTGCTTGGGCTTGTTGTTGAGCTTGTTGTAATTGTCTTAATTCGCCTTTAATTTGTTGATGATTTTGATGAGACAAGGCAACTTGTGCATTAAGCTTTTGATGATTGGCATATTGATCGAGCAACGACAATTGAAGTGCGCCATCAAGTAAGCCTTGATGGGCATGTTGACCGTGGATATTCAATAGAAAGATACCAATTTCTTTAAGCTGACTAATAGGGACGGGCTTACCATTGATAAAGCCTTTGGAACGACCTTCTTTTGAAATAACACGGCGAATAATGCAGGCGTCGTCATTGTCTAGCTCATGGTGACGTAAAAACCGTTGAGCAGGTTTATTCCCTTCAACTGAAAAAGAAGCGCTAATGTCAGCGCGTTTCCCACCAGGACGAACCATAGTAGATTCACCTCTTGCCCCCAAACATAACGAGATAGCATCGATGGCGATTGATTTACCTGCGCCTGTTTCACCGGTAATGGTCGTCATTCCCGCCCCAAATTCAATATCTAGCGTATCTACAATAGCAAAATCATTGACCGTTAATTGAGTTAGCATATTAGTCACCCATCATCTTATATAATATTTTATACAGTGTTTTGTACAGATATGGTTATTTATACAGTGGTTTTTGTTGGTGTGCAATAGTTTTGTTTATTTACTAAACGTTATTGTCTAAAAAATTAGTTACAATTAGCACCTTGAAAATTTATGTTGTGTCCCATAAGTTATGAATATATAAAAGTTAAAAGGATATTTTATGCAAACAATCTATCGGGTCATTTTGTTAGGAGTTGTTTTGTTCTTAGCAGTACTCTGTTACCAAATTGGATTCGCTACAGGAACGTATACTGTTGTTGGTTTAGGGGTGGTTTTAGAAGTGGCATTCTGGCTTGGCTTGTTTAAAAAAAATAGACGCCACGTTTAATGAATAATCTTAAATTGGTGCTTGATTATGCGATGTAATAGAAACCTTATTACAATTGGCCTATTGTTTATTGCAATATTCTCCCTCAGCACCGTATTTGGTTTACCGCTTGGAGATTCGCATCCTAAAAAGCACATTAATAATGTTCCTTATGCCACAGTGCATCACGATGTTGATAGTGTAGACCTCACCGTATTTTCACCAGTTATTATTACGAACTATTTAAGCCTGTTCGGCGATGCCATTACTGATATTCTCGCTCATTTACATCAGTCGCTATCTGTTACTTTTAAAAACCAAAAATCTGTGCTTTTATCAGCATTGATTAATTTTAAACAACGCCTTTTCTATATTTTCCACAAGACTATTTCTGCGGTTCGCAGCATTCATTACGCATTATCTTATTACCTATAACAGGTAACTTTAAATGGTCAGCTTACTGGCCGATTTTGATAATTTTCTACGCTAGAGAAAGATAATGAATACTAAATTTTTTATTGGCACCTTGATTGGTGCAATGCTGTCCTGCATTTATTTGTTTGGACTCGCTGATGAAAGCCAACTTCTTAATGCAAAATTCCACGGATTACAAACAGCACTGTTGCCGTGGGGAATATTCCTTGCATTTATATTTATGGCGATAAGCATGGTGAAATGGGCCAAGAAGCGCCGTTCGTCTGCTTATGTATTTGGTGCGATGGTGCAAATGTTATTGCCTGATCCCTATGTTGAGCGAACTATTAAGCTGGTTCAAGAAGATAAAAAGGTGGTTAAGAAACAGAAAGAATCAGAGGGAGAGCCTAAGTAAGTTTGAGAAGTAAGCTAACTCATTTCGCGCTGAGCGGGAATGTTTTGGCTTACTTCACTAAATAATGCGAGATACACTGTGATATTCTCGATTATTTTTAATGAAAGAAATATGATTTGGCAACTGTCTTGTTAGTTTGAGTCTCGGTTTTTGTTTAATTTAATGAATGGTTTAAACTTTTGGAATATATAGAAATTATTAGCAACACAGCCCTAGGCACTGCGCAATGGGTCTGGCGTAATATTACTTTTGATGTGCCTTGGTCTCAAAATTATTTTTGGGGACTAACTATTATTTCTATGTTGGTTTGGGCTGCTGAAATGGTATGGCCATGGCGGCGAGAACAGGCTAAATTTAGGCAAGATTTTTGGCTAGATGCTAGCTATATGTATGTTAACTTTTTTGTGTTTAGCATTGCTATCAGTGGTTTTTATCAGTTACTCAATCATGGTTTTAGTCAAATCGGTGTCAATGAACAATCGCTAGCAATTGTCGACTTAACCCAATGGCACCCAGTGGCTCAATTGGTTGTCTTTTTTATCACGCTTGATTTTCTGCAATGGTTTACTCATAAAATGCTGCATCGTGTGCCACTGTTGTGGCGTTTTCATCAAGTGCATCATTCTATTAAAGAAATGGGGTTTGCCGGACACCTGCGTTATCACCCAATGGAAAACATCTTTTATAAGCCATTAAAAACGCTGGGTGTCATGTTACTAGGTGGTTTTGAACCACAACAAGCTTTTATGGTGCATTTCTTTACTATTGCCATTGGCCATTTAAATCACGCAAATATTAAATTGGATTACGGTATTTTACGTTATGTGTTAAACAATCCAGTGATGCATCTGTACCATCATGCCTATGCGTTGCCAGCGCAACGTCGTTATGGTGTGAACTTTGGTATTAGTTTAAGTTTATGGGATTACGTATTCAAAAGTGCTTATATTCCGGAACAAAGTGGCGAAATAACGCTAGGTTACCGAGGTGATGAAAGAATGCCTAACGGATTTTTAGGCCAGCTATTGCATGGATTTAACGCAGTTAAAAGGAAAGGCTGATGATAGAACAAGCACGAGATTTTGCACTACAAGCTCATGACGGGCAGCGTTACGGCTCACGGCCATACAGTGTTCATTTGGAAATGGTTAGTAAGTTGGCTGCACCTTATGGAGAAAATGCACAAGTTGTTGCCTATTTACATGATGTGGTTGAAGACACACCGATAACCCTTGATGACGTCGCTAGTAAATTTGGACAACACATCAGTGACTGCGTCGCCATTGTTACTGACGAAGCGGGAGAGGAACGCGCTGAACGTAAAATTAAAACTAATCTAAAAATGTCGCGAGTTGACCCGGCTTTAAAC